>NZ_JBEXYP010000009.1:0-20103 GCF_040630995.1 Micromonospora sp. NPDC005710
GGGTGGGTGGTGACGGGGCGTTCTTCCTGCTGTTGGACGAGCCGGAGGTGTACGGGCTGCCGCCGGATCCGGTGGTGACCACCCGCGACCTGCCGAAGATGTGGAAACGTGCCGGCCTCGCCGCGCTCGCCATGGCGGCGGCGACAGTCGCCGCGTTCGTCGGAGGTTCCTCATGACCCCACCGGGCCCCGTGGGTGACCGGTTCCGTCGTTTCCGGGAGCGGCTCGACGCCGACGGCGGCGTCCCACCACGATTCGACGGCGAGTGGCCCCGCGGCGCGACGGGTGCCGAGCCCGCGACAGGTGCCCAGCCTGGGACAGGCGCAGACAGCGGCACCGCCGCCGAGCTGACCGCGCGGGGACGCGTCGAGGCCCCCGGCCGGCGGCGCCGACGGCGCGGGGGTGGCGGCGAGGAGGTGCGGGTGCCGGAGGCGACGTTCACGTCGTACTACGGTCGGCCCATCCTCAAGGCGCCGGTCTGGAAGTGGGACATCGCGGCGTACCTGTTCACCGGAGGGCTGGCCGCCGGCTCGTCGCTGCTCGCCGCGGGCGGGCAGCTGACCGGGCGGCCCGCGCTGCGGCGCGCCGGTCGGGTCACCGCGTTGGCGGCCGTCAGCGCCAGCGCCGTCTTCCTGGTGAAGGACCTGGGTCGGCCGGCGCGGTTCCACCACATGCTGCGGGTGGCCAAGGTGACCTCGCCGATGTCGGTGGGCACCTGGATCCTCACCGTGTACGGGCCGGCGGCGGGCGTCGCCGCGATCGCCGAGGCGGCGGTGGTGCTGCCCCGGCACGGTCCGCTCGGGCTGGCCTCTCGGGCGTTGCCGCCGATCGGGCACGCCGCTGGGCTGCTCGCCGCCGGTACCGCGCCGGCGCTGGCCACGTACACCGGAGTGTTGTTGGCGGACACGGCGGTGCCGTCGTGGCACGAGGCGTACCCCGAGTTGCCGGTGATCTTCGCGGGCAGCGCGCTGGCCAGCGGCGCCGGCGTGGGTCTGCTCGCCGCGCCGCCGGCCCAGGCCGGGCCGGCCCGCCGGATGGCGGTGGCCGGCGCGGCCCTGGAGTTGTACGCCACGCATCGGGTGGAGACCCGCCTCGGCCTGCTCAGCGAGCCCTACCGCTCGGGTCGGCCGGGTCGGTTGCTGCGCGCCGCGCGGCTGCTGACCGTCGGCGGGGTGGCCGGCGCCCTGCTGGGCCGGCGCAGTCGGGTGGTCGGGGCGCTCTCCGGCACCGCGCTGCTGACCGCGTCGGCGCTGACCCGGTTCGGCATCTTCCACGGTGGCGTCGCCTCGGCCCGCGACCCCCGGTACACGGTGGTGCCGCAACGCGAACGGGTCGAAGCGCGGCGGAGCAGCATGGATCTTCCATCTGATCGGGCGGCCCCGCCCGCGGTGTGATCGAATGTCCGGTGGAGGCGTTCAGGCGGCTGGTGCCCCTCCCGGTCTTCAAAACCGGAGTGGTCCGGGACCCGGGCCAGGCGGGTTCGATTCCCGTCCGTCTCCGCCACACCGCTCGCAGGAGATGACGTGATGGGCGACGGCCCGGTGGACCCGCGACGCCGGGTGCCCCGTACGGACACTCTGCTCGCCGACCCGGTGCTGGCCGCCGCCACGGCGACCCTCGGCCGGGAGCGGGTCAAGGCGGTCGTGTCCCGCGCGCAGGACCGCGCGCGTCGCGGTGAGCTCGACCCCGACGAGGTACGCGACGCGGCGGTCGCCGCGCTGCCCACCCCGGCCCCTCGGGTGGTCCTCAACGCCACCGGTGTCGTGCTGCACACGAACCTGGGCCGGGCGCCGTTGTCGCCCGCCGCGGTCGCCGCGGTGGTGGCCGCCGCCGGGCACACCGACGTCGAGTTGGACCTGGCCACCGGCCGGCGGGCCCGCCGTGGCCGGGGCGCGCTCGACGCGCTGGCCGCCGCCGTGCCCGACGCGGGCGCCGTGCACGTGGTCAACAACGGCGCTGCCGCGCTGGTGCTGGCCGCCACCGCGTTGGCCGGCGGCCGGGAGATCGTGGTCAGCCGGGGCGAGCTGGTCGAGATCGGCGACGGTTTCCGCCTGCCCGACCTGCTGGAGAGCACCGGTGCGCGGCTACGCGAGGTGGGCACCACCAACCGCACCACAATCGCGGACTACGCGGCCGCGCTCGGCCCGCAGACCGGTTTCGTGCTCAAGGTGCACCCGTCGAACTTCCGGGTCACCGGCTTCACCTCATCCACCGGGGTACGGCAGTTGGCCACGCTCGGGGTGCCGGTGGTCGCTGACATCGGCTCCGGGCTGCTCGGCCCGGACCCGCTGCTGCCCGACGAACCCGACGCGGCCAGCACCCTGCGCGCCGGCGCCACGCTCGTCACCGCCAGCGGCGACAAGCTGCTCGGTGGGCCGCAGGCGGGCCTGCTGCTGGGTGACGTCGAGATGATCGACCGACTGCGTCGCCACCCACTGGCCCGGGCGCTGCGGGTGGACAAGCTCACACTGGCCGCGCTGGCCGCCACACTGCACCAACCCGACACCCCGACCCGGGTGGCGCTGCACGCCGACCCCGGTGCCCTGCACGAACGGGTGGAACGGCTGCGGGACCGGCTCGGCACGGACGGCCGCAAGGCCGAGGTGGTGCCCGCGGTAGCGGTGGTCGGCGGCGGCGGCGCCCCCGGGGTGGAGCTGGACTCGTGGGCGTTGAGCCTGCCCGAGCGCTACGCGCTGCCACTGCGCACCGGAGACCCGCCGGTCCTCGGTCGGGTGGTGCGTGGCCGGCTCCTGCTCGACCTGCGGTGTGTGCCCGCCGACGCCGACGAGGCGGTCCGCGAGGCTGTGCTGCGCGTACCAGGGGACGACTGAGCGTGTTCGTCGTCGCGACCGCCGGGCACGTCGACCACGGCAAGTCGACACTGGTCCGGGCGTTGACCGGGATGGAACCCGACCGGTGGGCCGAGGAACGCCGCCGGGGGATGACAATCGACCTGGGTTTCGCCTGGACGACGTTGCCGTCCGGCGGCACCGTCGCATTCGTCGACGTACCCGGGCACGAGCGGTTCGTGCCGAACATGCTCGCCGGGGTCGGCCCCGTCCCGGCGGCGCTGATCGTGGTGGCCGCCGACGAGGGCTGGATGCCGCAGTCCGCCGAGCACCTGGCCGCCCTCGACGCGCTCGGCGTCGCGTACGGCCTGCTGGTGGTGACCCGCGCGGACCTGGCCGACCCGGGGCCGGCGACGGCGCACGCCCGCGCCGAGATCGCCGCGACGAGCCTGGGGGCAGTCCCGGCGGTGGCGGTCAGTGGTCTCACCGGCGCCGGCCTGCCGGAGCTGCGGGCCGCCCTGGACCGGCTCGCCGCCCACCTGCCCGCGCCGGTCGTGGACGACCCGGTCCGGCTGTGGGTGGACCGCAGCTTCACGGTGCGGGGCAGCGGCACCGTCGTCACCGGCACCCTCGGCGCCGGCCGGCTGCGGGTGGGCGACGAACTGGAGCTGGCCGGCGCCGACGAACCGGTCCGGGTCCGCGGCCTGCACTCGCTGGGCGAGGCCCGAACGGAGGCGACGGCGGTCGCCCGGGTGGCGGTCAACCTGCGTGGTACGCCCCGCGACCGGCTCGGCCGGGGCGACGCGTTGCTCACGCCGGGTCGGTTTCACCACAGCGACCTCGTCGACGTCCGGCTGACCGGTGACCCGGCCGCCGACCTGCCGGCCGCCCTCACCCTGCACGTCGGGTCGGCGGCGGTGCCGGTACGGGTGCGCCCGCTCGGCCCGGACACCGTCCGACTGCTACTGGCCCGCCCGTTGCCGTTGCTGGTCGGTGACCGGGCTCTGCTGCGGGACCCGGGCCGCCACCACGTCAGCGGCGGGGTGCGGGTGCTTGACGTGGCGCCGCCGCCGCTGGGCCGCCGGGGTGCGGCCGCCGCCCGCGCCCAGGTCCTCGCCGAGCTGGACGGTCGACCCGACCTGGCGGGGGAGCTGCGCCGTCGCCGGCTGGTCCGGGCCGGTGCGTTGCTCCGGATGGGTGTGCCGGTGCGCGCCGAGCCGGTGGCCGGCGACTGGCTGGCCGACCCCGCCCACTGGCGGCGGCTCGGCGAGCAGTTGACCGAGGAGGTGGCCCGGCACGCGCGGGAGCACCCGTTGGAACCCGGGATGCCAGTGGACGCGCTGCGCCAGCGCCTCGCCCTGCCCGACCGGGTGCTGGTCGAGGCGCTGGTCCGTCCGCCGTTGCGGGTCCACGCCGGTCGGGTCGGGGCGGCGAGCGTCGACGCGCTTCCCGAACCGGTGGCCAGGGCGGTGCGACGGGTCCGCGCCGAGTACGGCGACCGGCCGTTCCGGGCCCCCGAAGCCGACCGCCTCGTCGACCTCGGTCTGGGCCCCCGGGAGATCGGCGCCGCGGTGCGGGCCGGCGCGCTGCTGCGGTTGGCCGACAACGTGGTGCTGCTGCCGGACGCGCTCGACGACGCGGTACGGGTGTTGGCCGGACTGCCGCAGCCGTTCACTTTGTCGGCGGCCCGGCAGGCGCTGGACACCACCCGCCGGGTGGCGGTCCCGTTGTTGGAGTTGCTGGACCGCCGGGGCGCCACCCGCCGGCTGCCCGACGACGCCCGGATCGTCGTCACCTGAGCCCTCGCCCTACGCCGCGCTGGCGCTAACCGGCCCCGAGGTCGGTGACCGTCACCTACGGTGACGCCATGGACCCTTCGGCGGTCTGGCGGGACCGGCAGCACCAGTGGCGGATCGAGGCGTACCGGGCGCCGGACCTCCGTTTCGCCATCTACGCCACCAACGGCCCGACCGAGTCGGTGCCGCTGTGGCTGTTCGGGATGTCGGCGCTGGCCCGGTGGTTGATGACCCACTCCATCTCGCTCGACGACCTGGAGGTCGACTGAGCCCGGGGGCGCGCCCGCAAACCGGACCCGCGGTGCGCCCCGCTGCGGTTGAGTGGCCTGAGAAGGCGGACGGGGGTGCGTGATGGGTGGTCAGCTCGGGCAGTTGGCGTTGGTGGCCGTGCTGGTGCTCGTCAACGCCGCCCTCTCCGGCAGCGAGATGGCACTGGTGACCCTGCGGGAGGGGCAGTTGCGGCGGCTGGGCCGGCGCAGTCGCGCCGGTGACCGGCTGGTGCAGTTGTCCCGCGACCCGAACCGCTACCTGGCCACCGTTCAGCTCGGCATCACCCTGGCGGGGTTCCTCGCCTCGGCGGCGGCCGCGGTGTCGTTGGCCGGCCCACTCGTCGGCCCGTTGGGTTTCCTTGGCGGGGCGGCGCGTCCCGCCGCGGTGCTGCTGGTGACAGTGCTGCTGACGTTCGTCACGCTGGTGTTCGGGGAGTTGGCCCCGAAGCGGCTGGCCATGCAGCGGGCCGAACGGTGGGCGCTGCTGAGCGCCGGTCCGTTGGATCTGCTGGCCCGGGTGTCCCGGCCGGCGGTGTGGCTGCTCAGCCGGGCCACCGACGTGGTCGTGCGGCTCGCCGGCGGTGACCCGCGGGCCAACCGGGAGGAGATGACCGAGGAGGAGCTGCGGGAGATGCTGGCCAGCCAGCGTGGCCTGTCGGCCCAGCAGCGGGAGATCCTCACCGGCGCGTTCGACATCGCCGGCCGGACGTTGCGGGAGATCCTGGTGGCCCGGCGGGAGGTGACCACCCTGCCGGCCGACCTGGCCGCCGCCGAGGGGGTCCGGCGGCTCGCCGCCGCCGGGCGGTCCCGGGCTCCCGTCACCGGGCCGGGCGGCTTGGACGAGGTGCTCGGGGTGGTGCACATCCGGGACCTGGTGCGGGCCGGCACCGCCCCGGTGCGTGAGCGGGTCCGTGCGCCGTTGCTGCTGCCGGTGACCCTGCCGGTGGCCGACGCGATGCGTCAGCTTCGGCAGGAGCATCAGCAACTGGCCCTGGTGGTCGACGAGCACGGGGGCATCGACGGCATGGTGACCATGGAGGACCTGCTGGCCGAGGTGGTCGGCGAGTTGTACGACGAGACCGACCGTGACGTGCGCGGCGTCGTCCGGGAGGCGGACGGGTCACTGCTGGTGCCCGGCGACTTCCCGTTGCACGATCTGCCCGACCTGGGGGTGCGGTTGAGCTTCCCGCTGTCCCGGGACTACACCACTGTGGCCGGTCTGGTGCTGGCCCGGCTGCGGCACCTCCCGGACTCCCCGGGTGAGACGGTGCGGCTGCCCGGGCTGACCCTGCAGGTGGTGGAGGTCGCCGACCGGGCGGTGCGCCGGGTGCGGCTGTGCGGGTTCGTCGCCGAGCGTTGACCAGTCACCCGGACGAATGACAGAACGCCCGAATCGGCGAAGTGGTGATCGTCGCCCGCCTACCGTGCCAGACGTGAAGGACCGAGGGTTGCGTACGTTCGTCACGGTGCTTGCCGGCCTCGCGGTGATCTACTTCGGCAGCGCCGGCCGCAGCCCCGAGGAGGGTCGTGGCATCTCCGGCGGGGTGGTGGTCCTGGCGTTGCTCGCCGCGTTGCTGGTGTGGCACCTGACCCGCCCCGGGGACAAGACGGTCAAGTGAGCCGGTTCAGCGGGCGGCGACCCGGGTGACCTCACCGGCGGACTCCTCACCGAGCGCCACCCTGACCAGCGCTGAGGCGAGCCGGCCGAAGTCCGGTTCGTCGACGAGACCGGCGAGCCGGTCCGGGGTACCCGGCAGACCCAGCCGCTTCGCCCCGGCCAGGGCCCGCCGGTCGGCGTACGGGCGCACGTCCGACCACACCGCCTGTGCCTCCCGCAGGTAGATGTCCGCGCCGGTGGGGCCGATCCCGGGGAACTCGGTGAGCCGCCGTCGCAGCCCGGCACTGTCGCCCTGGGCCTCCCGGTGCAGGCGTCGCAGGTCACCGTGCCAGCGGTCCAGGCACAGCCGCGCACCGGTGCCGAGCATCGTGGCGGTCCGCTCGTCGTAGCGGCGGTAGTGGCCACGGCCCAGCGCGTCGACCCGCTCCTGCCAACTGGCCGCCTCCATCGCCTGCGGAGTGCGGTAGCCCGCGGCGAACAGTTCCCGCGCGGCGTCCACCGCCACGCACGCGCGGATCCGGGTGCTCAGCAGCGTGGTCAGCACCAGCAGTTGGTACAGCGGCCCCGGCCGGTCGGCGAGCCGGATACCGGCCTCCTCGGCGTACGTTCTGCCACGCCTGTCCAGCAGGACCCGCACCACGCTTCGATCATTGCCCATCCTGCCGGCTTACCCGGTCGAGGACCGGTTAGCCGTAGCACCGGCGACCGCTGCCGGAATGCCACCGGGGCGGGCGGGTATGCCGGCGGTGGAGGCGGTCGATGCCGTCGCCGTACCGGAGGGAGACACCCCGTGACGAACCCGCAGCAGCCGGAGTTGCGCCGCAACGCACTCGGCGCCACCAGTCAGGACAGCAAGGGCCCCGGCCCGGGTGGCCACCCGGCCAACCGTGGCACGTCGCGCGGCGACGAGGGTCGACCGGTCCCGAAGGGGCAGGTGTCGCCGTACGGCCCGGCCGGCGAGCCGGTGGCCGAGGACGACAGCGACACCCGCTGACTAGCGACAGCGATCTGACGGCCGCCGCAACCTGTTCCAGGTCGCGGCGGCCGTCAACCCGTACGCGAGGTGCGGGATGATGTCGGAGATCCAGTCGGAACGCCGCCAGGTACGCGGGTCGCTGAGGCCGAGCACGGTGATCGACCCGTCCGTCATGGTCATGACGCCCGCGCCGAGAAGCCCGGTGGCCACCGGCAACGGCTGACGCCGGCCACCGGCGTAGAGCGCGAACCCGATGCCCGCGGCGATGCCCAGCCCGTACCCGATCAGCGGCCCGAGGCCCGAGCGGCGGTTGGCCGCCCGGGCCCCGTTGCCCAGGTCCACGTGCGCGATCCCGGCCAGCCGGTCGACGGTCTCCTCGGGGATGTCGCTCTCCGGTCGTCCCCGCAGCGCCATGTCGAGGTAGCTGACCACGTTCAGCGCGGTGCTGCCGACGGCGCCCGCGATGGCGCCGTCGGCCACGTCGACCCTTCTCACTTCGGGTCGCCCGGTTCGCGCTCACTCTTCGGGCCGTACGTCCGGTCACCGCGAACCACGCCGCGTTGGCCGCGATCCTCCTGGAGGATCCGGTTCGCGACCTGGTTCGCCTTACCGTCAGGCACTCGGCGTCCGGAGTCGTCGATCGCGTTGCGCAACCGCGCCCGCTGCTTGTCGTACGCGTTGCTGCCGGGCCGTGGTCCTGGCATCTGTGCCTCCTTCGTCGGTCTGGGCACCTGGTGCTGCCCACCGTCGGCTGGGCGTACCGCCGCGGTCTACCCGTCTGGTGGCGGACCAACCCGGCGGACTACCGGGGCCCGCGGACCACGAGGACCGGGCACTGCGCGTGGTGCAGCATCGACTGACTCACCGACCCCAGGAGCAACCCCGTCACCTCGCCGCGCCCGTGCCCACCGACGACCGCCAGTTGGGCGGTACGGGACGCCTCGGCGAGCACGCTGCCAGGTCGACCGTGCACCGCCCGACAGGTCAACCGCAGACCCCGGTGGCCGTCGGTGAGGCCGGTGAGCCACCCGGCCAGCATCCGCTCCTGCTCGCCGCGCAGCGTCGCCTCGTCGTACACCAGGGGTTGCATGTCGCCGGGCCCGCTGCTGCCCGGGTGCCGGTAGGCGTGCACCGCCACCAGCGGCACACCGCGCGTCACCGCCGCCTCGGCGGCGTACTCCGCGGCCTGCCGGGAGGCGTCCGAGCCGTCCACCGCGACGAGCACCGGCTCGTCGGGGCGTTGCGTGCCGCGCGCGACAAGCACCGGGCAGTCGGCGTACGCGGCGACCTGCACCGCCACCGAGCCGACCACCAGCGCGGAGAACCCACCCAGCCCGCGGTCGCCGAGCACGATGAGCGCGGCGGTGGGGGACTCACCGACCAACACCGCGGCGGCCTCCCCGTCGATGATCTCGCCGGAGATCGGCAGGTCGGGCACCGTCGTCTCGGCCTCGCGCACCGCGGCTTCGACGAGTTCCTCGGCCCGGTGGCGCAGCCCACCGCCGGGCGGCGCCTGCGGGGCGGGGGACACCGGTACGTGCAGCAACGGCCAGATGAAGCCGTGCACGACCCGCAGCGGCCGGCGCCTGCGTGCCGCCTCGGTGGCGGCGAGGCGGACGGCGCGCAGCGCCGACTCCGACCCGTCGACGCCGACCACCACCGCCGCGTTGTTCGCCGAGTTCACAGCCCCACCTCCGCTCGCGGCAAGTATCGCGGGCCCGGACGCCCCCGCGCCGCGATACCGCTGAGCACGTCGCGGTCGGTACGCTGGCGACGACCGGGGAGGGAGCGCCGCCGATGGGTGAACCGGACCAGCCGAGCACCGCTCGCATGATCGACTTCTGGCTCGGCGGGCAGCATCACTTTCCCGTGGACGTGGCCGCCGCGAACGCGTTCGAGCAGGCGTACGGGCCGTGCGCGCCGGTCTTCCGGGAGTTGCGGGCGTTCCTGGGCCGTGCGGTGCGGGCCATGGCCGCCGAGGGCGTGGACGGGTTCCTGGTGTTTGGTGCCGGGGTGCCGACGATGGGCAACGTGCACGAGGTCGTCCCCGACGCAACGGTGCTCTACACCGACGTCGACCCGGTCACCATCCGACTGGGACAGAGCATCCTCGCCGGCAGTGACCGGGCCGGCTACGGCTTCGGCGACGCGACGGACATCGGTACCGTCGACCCGGCGCAGCTGCACCGCTTCGTGCCCGGGTGGGGCCGGCGGCCGGTCGGCGTGGTCTTCCTGGGGTTGGCGGCGTTCCTCGACGACGCCACGCTGACCCACACCCTCGACGAGTTGTACGCTGCCGCGGCGTCGGGCAGCCTGCTCGCTCTGGACTTCGACACCGAGGAGCTGGCCGGTCATCCGCAGGCGTTGGCCATGATGGGCCCGCAGTTCCGGATGCGTCCACCGGCGGCGTTCGCGCCCCTGCTCGGTCGGTGGGCGCCGACAGCGGACGGGATCGTCCCGGTCGCCGAGTGGCGGCCGGACGGCCCGCCGACGCGGGTGCCCGACGCGTTCCACGGTGTGCTCGCGATCCGCGCGGCGGACTGACCGCGCCGACCGCCCGTCCGGAGGCTTCCGTATGATGCTTGCCCTATAGCAAGCTTCGGGGGAGGACGACGATGACAGACGCGCCGGACGTGGTGTCGCGCGCGTTGCGCGAGGCCCCACCCGACCAGTTGGCGGAGGCCGCCGACCGGGCGATCCGGTCGACGATGGGCGCGCTGCGCACCGATGTCTTCGTCGCCGACTACCGGATCAGCGGCCTCTGGCCGGTGCTGGACCCGGATCTGCCGGCAGGCGGCTTCCTGGCCTGCCACACCATGGCGCAGCGGTGCTTCAGCAGCCAGCAACCCGTACGCGACGGCGAGGGCCCCTGCCGGCTCTACCTGCCGTTGACGGTGTGGGGGGAGCGGGTCGGCGTGCTGCTGATCGAGCTTTCGACAGTGCCGAACGCGGCGGTCACCGGTCGGGCGACGGACATCGCCGGCGCCCTGGCGGTGGCGATGCGCGCGGCGGACCGGGAGACCGACCGTTACCGGCGGGCCCGGCGGCGGGAGAGGCTGACGATGGCCGCCGAGATGCAGTGGGACCTGCTGCCCGGCCGCGGCGTGTCACACCACGCGTTCGACCTGGCCGGTCAGCTCGAACCGGCGTACAGCGTGGGGGGCGATCACTTCGACTGGTCCCTCGACGGCGACCGGCTCACCGTCACGGTGCTCAACGGTGCGGGCAACGGGCTGGCCGCGTCCCTGTTGACCGCCGTGACCGTCAACGGGATGCGCAACGCCCGTCGCTCCGGTGGCGGTCTGGTGGAACAGGCCGAGCTGGCCTCGGACACGCTCTTCTACCAACACCGGGGTGCCCGGTACGTGGCGACACTGCTGCTCGAGGTGGACACTCGCCTCGGCCGGGTGCGGACTGTCGACGCGGGCTCTCCCCACCTGTTACGGATGCGCGGGTCCACTGTCGAGCGGATGAAGCTGGATCAGCAGCTGCCGTTGGGGATGTTCGCCGAGACCCGCTACGAGCTTCAGGAGCTGCAACTCGCCCCCGGCGACCGGCTCTTCGTGGTCAGTGACGGGGTGTGGGCCGCGGAGCCGCCGGGTCAGGAGCCGTACGGGCAGCGGATGATGGCGCGGTCCCTGCGCGCCACGCGGTTGCAGCCGCCGGCCGAGGCGGTTGGTACGGTGATGCGCGAACTGCACGCCTACCACGCCGATTCCGATCTGCGCGACGATGCCGTCGTGGTCTGTCTGGACTGGCACGGTCCCCGGGAACGGGGCACGGAGTGAGGTTCGCCGCCGCGATGCCCGGCGGGCACCAGCGCGACGACGGCAGGGGACATCAGGTGGAGCGACCTGCGGATCTCGCCGCGGCGATCGACGCGGCTGCCGGGACGCTTGTCGCCGTGCTGGACGCGGCCACCGCGCGGCACCAGGTGCCGCCCACCCAGTTGAGGGTGCTCACGCTGATCAGCGGTCGACCGGAGACCAACGTCAACGGGTTGGCGGAGTTGCTGGACGTGGTGCCCTCGTCGGCGAGCCGGCTGTGCGACCGGCTGGAGGCGACCGGGCTGTTGCGCAGGGTGGCCGATCCGCGTGACCGGCGGGAGGTGCGGCTGGTGCCGACCCCCGCGGCACTGACCCTGCTGGGGGAGTTGGCCGAGCGGCGGCAGCGCGCGGTGCAGGCGGTGCTGGACCGGATGCCGGCGCGTAAGCAGCACGAGCTGTTGCTGGCGCTCGTCGGGTTCGCCCGGGCGGCGACAGCGGTGCCCGAGCAGCAGACCGATCCCGCGGCGCAGACGGCCTGAGCGTCGTCTCCCGCTTCCACTAGTGTCCTAGGACGCTTTACGCGTGGTGATCCACGCCACAGTGCGGCAACGCCGCACCGACAGCCCGGCGGCAGCGCCCAGCCAGGGAGAGGAAGCCCGATATAGTGGCAGCGCACCTACCCGGCCCGCGATCACCACGATCGCGGGCCGCATCAGGGCAAGGGGTCCCACCCGGGGCCGCAGGGGACAGCCGGCGCTGGTCGGCCCGACAGCGCGTACGACCCTCAGCCGCGCCCGGCGTCGGCCGGGGGCCCACGTGCCGTGGAGGAGGATCGGTGTCGCGTCGGCCGGCTCGGGCAGAGCAACCGCGGGACACCGGCGACGACACCCCCAGCAAGCAGGTGCTGACCCTGCCCAACCTGATCAGCTTCGGCCGGCTGCTGGGCGTCCCGCTGTTTCTCTACCTCTTCCTGGTGCGGCGGGCCGACGTGGCGGCGGTCGTCGTGTTGGCCATCGGCGGCACCACCGACTGGGTCGACGGGTGGATCGCCCGCCGCCTGCGTCAGGTGAGCCGCCTGGGCGAACTGCTCGACCCGCTCGCCGACCGGTTGTACATCCTCGCCACCCTCGTCGCCTTCACCGCGCGGGAGGTGGTGCCGTGGCAGTTCACCGCGGCGCTGCTGGCCCGTGAGGTGCTCCTGCTCGCCTCGCTGGCGGTGCTGCGCCGCTACGGGTACGGGCCGCCGCCGGTGCACTACGTGGGCAAGACCGCCACGTTCCTGCTGCTCGCGGCGTTCCCGGTGCTGCTGCTGGCCAGCGCGGCGACCGACGTGGCGACGGCCGCGAGCGCCATCGGGTGGGCGTTGGCGTGGTGGGGCCTGGTGCTCTACTGGGTGGCCGGCGGGATGTACGTCGTGCAGGCGGCCCGGTTGGTGCGCGTGGCGCGCGTTTCGGGGGCGGCGGCGTGAGCGCGCCGCGGCTGGGCAAGCCCGGTCAGGACCGGGTGTACGCGCCGGACTTCCTCACCGAGTTGTTCCGCAACCCGTTGGATCCGGGGTACGCGGACGCGGCTGCCGCCCGTCGGCGTTCGGCGGGTTCCCCTCCGGCGCGGGGGTTGCGGGCCCTGCCGGGTCGGTCGGTGAGCCTGATCGTGGTCGTGGCGCTCGGTTTCCTGTTCGCTGTCGCGTACCGGCAGACGATGGCGGACGAGCCGGGTCGCAGTCAGGCCCGCTCGGGTCTGGTGACGCAGATCAAGGAGCGGGAGCGCCAGACGGACCGGTTGTCCACGCGGGCTGACCAGCTGCGCGAGGAGGTCAGCCGGCAGCGGGACGCGGCGTTGAGCGGTTCGGCTGCGGCCCGGTTGCGCAACCTGGAGGCGAGCACCGGTCTGGGGCGGGTGCGTGGTGACGGTGTGGTGGTGCGGTTGGCGGACGCGCCGGACAATGCGGACGCGGTGACCGGTGCCGGCGCTGGGCCGCCGCGGGTGCTGTACAGCGACCTGCAGGGGGTGGCGAACGCGTTGTGGAGTTCGGGCGCGGAGGCGATCGCCATCAACGGGCAGCGGTTGACGGCGACGTCGACGATCCGGTCGGCGGGTGAGGCGATGCTCGTGGATTTCCGGCCGGTGACCGGGCCGTACGAGGTGTCGGCGATCGGGCCGGGTTCGATGCGGCGCGCGTTCGAGGACAGTCGTAACGCGGCGCTGATGCGGGAGGTCGCGCAGAAGACCGGGTTGTCGTTCGGTGTGCGGGAGTCGGATGACCTCACGTTGCCGGCGGCGCCGGAGCCGCAGCTACGCTACGCCAAGCCGTCGGTCAGTCCGAGCCCTTCCGCGTCGGGTGTCCGGTCCGGCAGTCCCGGGTCGTCTGGTCCGGCGACGACTGTTAGCCCCTCCGGAGGTGGCCGATGATCGCGGTGCTGGCGTTGCTCGCCGGTGTGGTGCTGGGCGTGTGGCTTGATCCCACGGTGCCGGCGGCGTTGCAGCCGTACCTGCCGATCGCGGTGGTGGCCGCGTTGGACGCGGTGTTCGGTGGGGTGCGGGCCCGGTTGGATCGCATCTTCGACGACAAGCAGTTCGTGGTGTCGTTCATTTCGAACGTGCTGGTCGCTGGTTTGATCGTGTATCTGGGTGACCAGTTGGGGGTGGGCGGTCAGTTGTCCACGGGTGTGGTGGTTGTGCTTGGTGTGCGTATCTTCGGCAATGTGGCGGCGATCCGTCGGCACCTGTTCCGGGCGTAGGTTGGGTTGCGATGAGTGACGAGCAGACCGACACGGGGACCGGGTGGCCGCAGCCGGCGGGTCCGGTGCGGCCGGGTGGGCCGGCGGGTGAGCCGGATCCGCGGCCGGATGCGCCGGATCCGGACGAGTTGAGCCCGTTGGCGCCGGAGGCGCCCGCGCAGCCGCGACCGTCGGATGATGAGCCTGCGGTCGAGCCGGGTGTGGAGTCGGTCGACGACGGTGCGACGGTGGACCTGAGTGCGGTGTCGCGGTCGGGGGAGCCGGTATCGGGTTCCGATGGGTTGGCTGAGCCGGTGGGGGAGTCGGCGGCGCCGGTGGTGGCTGGTCGGTCCCGGTGGAGTGCGGCCGGGGTGATGATCGTGGCGTTGTTGGCGTTGCTGGGGTTCACGTTGGTCGTGCAGTTGAAGACGACGTCGACGGATCCGACGTTGGGGGCGACGCGGCAGGAGGACCTGGTGCGGATCCTGTCGGATCTGGATGCACGGGAGAATCGTCTGCAGCAGGACATTCGGGCTCTGGAGGACAGTCAGCGGCAGTTGCGATCGGGTGAGCAGGGTCGGCAGGCGGCGTTGGATGAGGCGACGCGGCGGGCGGACGAGTTGGGCATTCTGGCGGGGACGTTGCCGGCGGTGGGGCCGGGGTTGACTGTGCAGTTCGATGCCGGGGTCAAGCCGATCTCGGCGAATCGGGTGTTGGACGCGGTGCAGGAGTTGCGGGGTGCGGGCGCGGAGGCGATGCAGATCTCCGGTGGGGATCGGGCGACCGTGCGGATCATCGCGTCGACGTTCTTCCTGGATGGGGACAACGGGTCGTTGGTGGTCGAGGGGCGTCGGTTGACGGGGCCGTACACGATCACGGTGATCGGTGATCCGGCGACGATGCGTACGGCGTTGAACATTCCTGGTGGGGTGGTGGCGTCGGTCCGGGGTGGCGGCGGTAACGTGACGTTTGGGGAGCGTGAGGTTGCCGAGGTTTCGGCGCTGCACGTGCCGATCAAGTTGGAACACGCCCGTCCGGTCTCCTGACCGGCGCGGCCGCGCCGGACCCGGGTGGTCCGGGGCACCGATGGATGAAGGACGCGTCTGGTGATTCCTGAGGATCTGCGATACACCGCCGAGCATGAGTGGGTGGCGGGTGACGGCACGGCTTCGGTCCGGGTCGGTATCACTCACTTCGCCCAGGACGCGCTCGGTGACATCGTGTACGTGCAGTTGCCCGAGGCGGGTGCTGTGGTCGCGGCCGGTGACTCGTTGGGTGAGATCGAGTCGACCAAGAGCGTGTCGGAGATCTACGCGCCGGTGGCCGGTACGGTGGCGGCGCGCAACGACGCGTTGGGTGACACGCCTGAGCTGATCAATACTGATCCGTACGGTGAGGGTTGGTTGGTGGAGATCACGCCGAATGATCCGACTGCCACTGATGGGTTGCTGACGGCGGCGGCGTATCAGAAGATCACCGAAGGCTGAGTGTGCTTGATCCGGTGCGTGGGCTGTCTGCGCGCGTCCGGTTGCCCTGCATTTCGGCGCTGGCTAGGCTCGCCCAGTCGACCGAGAACCCAATAGTTGAGCGTTGCGGAATTGCCTTCCCGGGCACGGGGAGCCAGCCGCCGGGTGTTTACGTGCCCGGCGGCCAGACCCGCCATTACCCGACGCCGACCGATCAGATCCGTGAGGTGGTCCCATGACGCGGCCAGACGACGAGTTCCCCCCACTCGACGTCACTTCGACGCTCAATCTCGGTTCGCTCGACGAAGTGCTGGAGGGGCCGGATACCGATGTGGTGCCGAGCCGGATGTCCGGTTCGTTGCCGCCGGGTATGGCGCTGCTGGTGGTTCGTCGAGGCCCGAATGCGGGTGCCCGGTTCCTGTTGGACCACGATGTGACGACCAGTGGCCGGCACCCGGACAGTGACATCTTCCTGGATGACGTGACGGTGTCGCGTCGGCACGCGGAGTTCCACCGGGATGGTGGGACGTTCACGGTGCGGGATGTGGGCAGCCTGAATGGCACGTATGTCAATCGTGAGCGGGTTGAGGCGGCCACGTTGAGCAATGGTGACGAGGTTCAGATCGGTAAGTTCCGGGTGGTGTTCATCGCCGGTCCGCGCCCGGAGGAGGAGGCCGGCCGGGGGTGAACGAGCCTGCGGCCTCCATGTCACCCGGGTCGGCTCGGTCTGAGCCGCTGATGAGCATCGGTGAGGTGCTTGGGCAGTTGCGGGTGGATTTTCCGGACACCACGATTTCGAAGTTGCGGTTTCTTGAGGCCGAGGGTTTGGTCGAGCCGCAGCGGACGGCGGCGGGTTACCGGAAGTACAGCTGGGACGATGTGGCGCGGTTGCGGTTCGTGTTGACCGCGCAGCGGGACAAGTATCTGCCGTTGCGGGTGATCCGGGAGCAGTTGGCCCAGTGGGATTCGTCCGGTGAGCAGCCGGGGCGGTCGCGGCCGGCGTTGGTGGCGGTTGGTCCTGATGGTGCGGTGCCGGGTCGTGAGGTGCCGGAGCCGGCCGAGTCGTCGCAGCTGCGGCTCGGCCGGACGGATCTGGTGGCGCGTAGTGGGATCGACGAGTCGACGTTGGTGGAGTTGGAGCGGCTCGGTGTGCTGGTGTCGGATCCGCCGGGGTGGTATGACGCGGATGCTCTGATCATCGCGTCGGCGGTGGCGGGGTTGGCGGCGTACGGGTTGGAGCCGCGGCACCTGCGGGGTTATCGGACGGCGGCGGACCGTGAGGTTGGTTTGTTCGCGCAGTTGGTGGCGCCGTTGGCACGGCAGAGTGATCCGGCTGCGCGGGCGCGGGCGGCGGAGACGGCGCGGGAGTTGGTGGCGTTGTCGGAGCAGTTGCACGCGGCGTTGGTGCGGGTGGGTCTGCGGTCGACGTTGGGTCGGTGAGGGTGCCCGGTGGGTGGTCGCTGAGCGGAAAGATCTCTTCCGGGAAGCGTGCCGTAGGCTTGCCGGGGTAACCCCTTTTCGGCGCGGGCGTGGTGCTGTAGCGCATGGGACGGCCGTGTTGCGGTCCGTGTACCGTGCAGGGAAGGGCGCGGTGCGGCGTAGGTGACAACGACACGGAGGCGGCGGTGCGCGAGCTGAGCGTGGTCGGAGTTCGGGTGGAGCTGCCCAGCAACCAGCCGATCGTCCTGCTCAGGGAGGTCGAGGGCGACCGCTATCTGCCGATTTGGATCGGCGCGGTCGAGGCCACGGCTATCGCTTATGAGCAGCAGGGGGTCAAGCCAGCGCGGCCGTTGACGCATGATCTTCTGCGGGACGTGTTGGCGGCGTTGAAGGCACCTTTGCAGGCGGTGGAGATCACCGAGCTGAAGGAGAACGTCTTCTACGCGGATTTGTTGATCGGCGACGGGGTGCGGGTGTCGGCGCGGCCGAGCGATTCGATCGCGTTGGCGTTGCGGGTTGGTGCGCCGATTCGTTGTGCGGAGCAGGTCCTCAGCGAGGCGGGGATCGTTATCCCTGACGAGCAGGAGGACGAGGTGGAGAAGTTCCGCGAGTTCCTGGAGCAGGTGCGTCCGGAGGATTTCGCGGGCTGAGGTGTGCCCGGGCTCGGTTGGTGATCTTTCTCGGTGGCTGCGCGGCGTGTCGCGTCGGTTCCTCCGTGGTAACCCCTGACGGTGGCGATAGGGTTTCCATGTCGAGGGGTGCGCGTCCCGGAAACGACGCGTCGCCACACTGACGGGGAGGTTGTCGGGATGCACGAGCCGCGGGATTCCGATCCGGGTGCAGAGTTCGACGAGTCGGGTGCCTCGTCGCCAGGTGTGGCGACTGAGGGTGACGGTTCGGTTGGCTACCGGGGTGTGACGGCCTGCCACGCGGTGGGCATCAGTTACCGGCAGTTGGATTACTGGGCGCGGACGACGCTTGTGGTGCCGAGCGTTCGTGATGCCTCGGGTTCGGGGACGCAGCGGTTGTATTCGTTCCGGGACCTGGTGGTGTTGAAGGTCGTGAAGCGGTTGTTGGATGCGGGGGTGTCCCTGCAGAACATCCGTAAGGCGATCGAGGCGTTGCGGTCGCGTGGTGTGGAGGACCTGGCGGGCATCACGTTGATCTCTGATGGGACGACGGTGTATGAGTGTCGGTCGCCGGAGGAGGTGGTCGACCTGTTGCAGGGCGGCCAGGGGGTCTTCGGCATCGCGATCGGTGGGGCCTTCAAGGAGATCCAGGGGTCGTTGTCGCATCTGCCGGCGGAGCCGGCGACGAGCGCCCCGTTGGAGCCGGCGGTGGCGTCGGGGTCGGATCCGGTGGGTGACGAGTTGGCGGCGCGGCGAGCGCGGCGGCGGGCCGGCTGATCGTTCCAGCTTCCGGGTTTTTTCCGGTTGGTTTTCTCGCGACCGTCGGTGACGGTTTCCGGGGTTCTCTCGCTGCGGTGGTCCACTGTGGATACGGTGGGTGGCGTTGCGGTGGCCGGCTGTGCAGATTCCCACTGGTAGTGGTGACGCAGCGTGGTGGTGTGTTGTCGGGAAGCCGATACGGGGGCCCTGACCGGAGCCGTTTGACACGCTATGGTCCCTCACGGTTCTGGACCCTTCACCCCCGGAAGGAACGACCGTGACGGTTACGGAAGAGACTGCTCCCGCTTCACACTTCGACCGTATTGGCGGTGCCAGTTCGGTCAAGGCGGCGGTTGAGCTGTTCTACGACAAGGTGCTCGCGGACCCGGAGTTGGCGGGCTACTTCGCCGACGTGGACATGGCGGGTCAGCGGCGGCACCTGGCGTTGATGTTGACGGTGGTGCTGGGCGGTCCGAACGAGTACACGGGTCGTGAGTTGGCTGAGGCGCACCAGCCGTTGCACATCACTGCGGAGCACTACGCGAAGGTGGGCGGGCACCTGACGGCGACGCTCACCGAGTTGGGGGTGCCGGCGGACGTCATCGCCGAGGTGCAGACAGTGCTGGGGAAGGTGCAGGACCAGGTGGTGGCTGCCGGAGACCGGTCGGACGCCTGAGCGTGGACGCCGCTCGCCTCAAGCAGAGCTGGTCGGTGGTCGCCGGTCACGGTGACCAGGTGCCGCTCTATTTCTACTCGACGTTGTTTCTCGCTCATCCCGAGACGCGGCAGATGTTTCCCACGAACATGGCCGGTCAGCGGGACCGGCTGGTGACCGCGTTGGGTCACATCGTGTCCAACGTGGACCAGGTGGATCGGCTGGTGGGTTTCCTGCAGGATCTCGGCGCTGATCACCGCAAGTTCGCGGTCCGCGCGGAGCACTACCCGGCGGTCGGTGAGGCGCTGGTGGCGACGTTGCAGCATTTCCTCGCCGAGCAGTGGACCGACGAGTTGGCCGCGGACTGGACGGCGGCGTACGGGTTGGTCGCCCAGGTGATGGTCGAGGCCGCGCAGGCCGCTGAGGCGGTCAATCCGCCGTGGTGGGTGGCGGAGATCGTGGGCCACGAGCGGCGCGCGTTCGACTTGGCGGTGTTGACGGTGCGTCCGCAGTACCTGTTGCCGTTCACCCCGGGTCAGTCGGTAGGTGTGTCGCATCCGTCGGTGCGGTCGTGGCGGTACTACTCGCCGGCGAACGCCCCGCGGGCGGACGGCACGTTGGAGTTGCATGTGCGGGCCGCGCCGGGTGGCGCGGTGTCGTCGCGGCTGGTGTACGGGTCGGCGGTGGGCGACCGGATCCACCTGGCGGCGCCGGTGGGGGACCGGCTGGGGTTGTGGTCGGCGGGCTCCAGTGACCTGTTGCTGTTGGTCGCGGGGACCGGTTGGGCGCCGGTGAAGGCGTTGGTGGAGCAGGTGGCCGCTGAGGGTTCCCGCCGGCGGGTGGACCTGTACGTGGGGGCCCGTTCCCGTAGCGAGTTCTACGACAGCGACGCGATCGACAAGTTGGCGTCGTCGTATCCGTGGTTGACGGTGAACTACGTGGTGGGTGCCGACGTGCACCGGCCGGGTGAGTTCGTGCAGGCGGTGGACCGGGCGTTGGCCGACGGTGACTGGCGTTCCCGGCACGTGTTCGTGTGTGGGTCGGACGAGATGGTGTCGCACGCGGTGCGGACGTTGGCGCAGGCGGGTTACCACGCGGGTCAGGTGCACCACGAGGGTCTGGGTGCGCAGTGGTACGGCCCGGCGTGGCGAACGGCGGTGCAGCAGTCGGCTGCGGGTGACGCTTCGGGAGGTGGGCACAGGTGAGCGCGAGGAGTGAGCTTG
>NZ_JBEXYP010000009.1:20201-269758 GCF_040630995.1 Micromonospora sp. NPDC005710
TGCGAGCCCCGCAGTCGCGAACGGAAGGCGGGTCAGGTGAGCGCGAGGAGTGAGCTTGCGAGCCCCGCAGTCGCGAACGGAAGGCGGGTCAGGTGAACGCGAGGAGTGAGCTTGCGAGCCCCGCAGTCGCGAACGGAAGGCGGGTCAGGTGAGCGCGAGGAGTGAGCTTGCGAGCCCCGCAGTCGCGAACGGGGGTCTGCACAGGTGAGTGCTACACCGATCAGCCGGTATGACGGGGTGCAGGTTTCCGGCGGTGTGCAGGTGCGGATGACCGCCGATCGTGTTCGCCGGTGGGAGTTCGGCGCGGCGTCGTTCGCGCGGCGGGGTTACGACAATGCCGACGTGGACCGCTTCCGGGTGCAGGTCGCTGACGAGTTGGACCTGTTGGCGACGCAGATCGCGACGTTGCGGGCGGAGAACGAGCGGCTGACCGACCGGGTGGAGTTGCACCGGCACGGGGTGATTCCGAGTACGGGGGCGGCGGCGAAGGTCCCGGCGGCGCGGGAGGTGAATCTGCTGTCGGCGGCGCAGCGGGAGGCCGAGCAGATCATCGCCCAGGCGCATGACTATGCGCGTCGGGTGGCCGAGTACGCCCGGGTGCAGTACGAGAGTTACCTGCACGCGGCTGAGGCGGAGGCGAAGCAGGAGGCGGAGCGTGCGGTGGCGGAGTACCGCAGCGCGTCGGGGTCGAGTTTCGACGACACGGTGGCGACCCGGGAGGCGTTGCGGATCTTCGGGGAGATGATGGTGTCGCACATGCAGGCGGCGGCGCGGCATCTCGACGACGGCAGTGAGCAGTTGGCGCGGACGATGGATCGGATCGCGGCGGAGACGCCGGGGGCGCCGTTCGTGGGTGGTGTGGTGGGTCAGTCGGCGTTGCCGCGGCACCAGCAGCGTTGAGTCGTCCCCGGGGTGGGGTCCGCTGACGTGCGCGGACCTCACCCCGGGGGCGGGCTGCCGGTGGCATAGTCGGAGGGGTCCGGCGGGCTGACCTGTGCGCCTGCCCGTGGGGGAAGGCGCTGTCGTGTCGGTGTCACCACCGGATCCGTTGGCCGCGTTGGAGGCGTCGGCGTGGGCGCTGGCGGCCGCGGTGGGCACCATGAGTGATGCCCTTTCTGCCCCGCTCGCCGAGGTCGTCGCGGCGTCGCCGCACCGCAGCGCGGTGTTGGAGGCCGCTGGTCTGCTCTCCTGGGATGGCGGGATGCCGGTTGCGCACCCGTCGTTGGTGGCCGTTGACGGGCCGACGGGGCGCAGTGCGGTGCAGGCGCGGTTGAGTTCGCTGCGGCAGGCGGTCGCCGCGGCGGCGCAGGAGCCGTCCGGGCTGGTCGGGTCGGGTTGGGCGCAGGTGGACGACGAGGTGTTGCGGCATCAGGGTCGGGCGTCGGCGGCGACCGGTCGGGCGTTGGCGACCCGGGTGGTGCCCGAGTTAGCGGGGTTGGCGGAGCGTCTGGACGGGGCTGACGCGCGGGTGCTGGACGTGGGCACCGGTGTGGCGGCGTTGGCTGTCGCGGTGGCGCGGGCGTTGCCCCGGGCGTCGGTGGTGGGCATCGACGTGCTGCAACGGGCGTTGGATCTGGCCGGTGGGGAGTTGGCCGAGGCGCGTGACGTGGCGGATCGGATCAGCCTGCGTCGTCAGGACGTGGCGGAGGTGACCGAGGTTGGCGGGTACGACCTGGTGTGGTTGCCGGCGCCGTTTCTTCCCCAGCAGACGTTGACTGTCGCGTTGCCCCGGCTGGTGCGGGCGTTGCGACCTGGTGGTTGGTTGGTGGCGGGCACCAACCCGCCGGCGGGGGATCCGTTGCGGGCGGCAGTGGACCGGTGGAACGCCGTGCGTAACGGCGGCAATGATTTCGACGCGGACCGGATGGCGGAGGTGTTGGCGGGGGCCGGGTTGGGTGAGGTGCGCCGTTTCCCGACCGTTCCCGGTGGGCCGGTGTTGGTGGCCGCACGCGGTCCGGGCGGCTGACGCCCGCCGTTCGCGACAACGACCGTGGCCAGCAGGGCGGCGGTCGACGCGGAGGGCCGGTCAGGTGGCGGCGGCGCGGACGGCGTCGGCCATCGGGGTGGGTCCGTCGACGAGCTCCATGGGGCGCCTGTGGTGCGTGGTCGATCGCGCAGGGCGGCGCGGAGGTGGGCGACGTCGTCACTCCGGTTGCCGCCCCCCTTTTGCTCTGCACCCGCCCGTGCGCCACGCACCGTCCGTGACTGGCGCGTGGGCGGGTGCAGAGCAAAGGCGCTCGTAGAGGAGACGAGGAGGTAGCGGTGCGTTCCGGCGCGGGTGGCGGCGTCGGCGAGCAACGCGGCGGCGGCCCGGTCGACGCTGTCCTTGCGGGCGGCGCCGCGGTCTGACGACGCGGATGCGCAGAACCCACCGCCGCGGGCTTGACCTTGCCCTTCGGGTAACCCCGAGCCTGGTGGGTGCCGGTCGCCGTGACCGGTCCGAGGAGGATGTCGACGTGGGGCTGATGACCATCGGGGCGTTCGCCCGGGCGGCGAGGCTGACGCCGAAGGCGTTGCGCCTGTACGACCGGGGTGGGTTGCTGGTGCCGGCCGCTGTCGATCCGGAGTCCGGTTACCGGCTCTACGATCCGGCTCAGCTGCCGGTGGCCCGGCTGGTCGCCCAGTTGCGTCGGCTCGGCATGCCGTTGGCGGCGATCCGGGTCGTGTGTGGCCTGGAACCCGCGGCGGCGGCTGAGGCGATCAGCGCGTACTGGCGGCAGGTCAGTGCCGACACCGCGGTGCGCGCCCGCCTCGCCACCCTCCTCGTGGACCACCTGTCTGAAGGGGGCGCCACCATGTCCGACCCGAGTCCCGCCGTTGTCGTGCGCAGTGCCGCCGGTTGTGACACCGGGCTGGTACGCCACAGCAACGAGGACACCGCGTACGCCGGCGATCGGTTGCTCGCCGTGGCCGATGGGATGCGGGGGCCCGGCGGTGCGGCCGCCGGTGTCGCCGCCGTCGACGCCCTGAAGCGGTTGACACTGTCCGACGTGCCGGCCGCCGACCTGTTGACGCTGCTGGCCGCGGCGGTGAGCGACGCCGACCGTGCCGTGCACGGGTTGGCCACCGACGACGACCAGCCGGTGACCACGTTGACGGCGTTGCTGTTCAGCGGTTCCCGGCTGGCGTTGGTGCACGTCGGTGACACCCGCGCCTACCTGCTGCGCGGTGGTGAGTTGTCGCTGTTGACGCAGGATCACACCTGGGTGCAGGCCCAGGTCGATCAGGGTCGTCTCGACCCGGGGCGGGCGGCGACGCATCCCCAGCGGGCGGTGCTGGTGCGCGCCCTCGGCGGTGGTCGGCAGGTGGAGGCGGATCTGGCGCTGCGCACCGCGTTGCCGGGTGACCGGTACCTGCTGTGCTCCGACGGGTTGTCCGCGGTCGTCGACCGGGTCGGCCTGCGGTCGGCGTTGACCGGAACGGTCGGTCCTGGGGACACCGTGCGGGCGTTGATCGATCTGGCGCGGGCCGAGAGGGCGCCGGACAACATCGCCTGCGTGGTCGCCGACGTGACAGTGGCGTAGGGGGGTCGCCGGTGCCGAGCCCCCGGGGGCGGGTGGGCGAGCCCACCTGGTGTGGGGCTCGGCGTTGGCGGACGGGTTGAGGCAGCATGGAGAGGTGATGGAGAGCCTCGAGGCGTTGACCCCGCTGGTGGCCGGTGGTGGGGTGGTGGTGCTCAGCGGCGCCGGCCTGTCCACCGAGTCGGGGATTCCGGACTACCGGGGGCCCAGCGGGGTGGCGCGACGGCACACGCCGATGACGTTCCAGGCCTTCACCCGTGATGCCCTGGCCCGGCGGCGCTACTGGGCGCGGAGTCACCTGGGGTGGCGGTTGATAGCGGGCGCGGCGCCCAACGCCGGGCACCGGGCGGTGGCGGCGCTGCAACACGCCGGCCTGGTCGACACGGTGATCACGCAGAACGTCGACGGTCTGCACGGTGCGGCCGGCAGCCCGTCGGTGATCGAGTTGCACGGCCGACTCGACGAGGTGACCTGCCTGGACTGCGGCAACCTGACCTCCCGGGAGGAGCTTCACCGGCGGTTGCGCGAGGCGAACCCGGACTTCGTGGCCCGTGTCGCCGCGGTCAACCCGGACGGTGATGTTGATCTCCCCGATGAGCAGGTGGCGGCGTTCCGGCCGGTGGATTGTGGGATCTGCGGCACCGGGATGCTGAAACCGGACGTGGTGTTCTTCGGTGAGACGGTGCCGCCGCAGCGGGTGGCGCGGTGTTTCGCCGCCGTGGAGCAGGCCCGGTCGTTGCTGGTGCTCGGGTCGTCGTTGACGGTCATGTCGGGGCGGCGTTTCGTGATTCGGGCCGCGAAACGGGGCATCCCGGTCGCGATCGTCAACCAGGGGCCGACCCGGGGTGACGGCCACGCCACGGTGTGCGTCGACGCGCCGTTGGGTGCGGTGCTGCCGCAGCTGGCCGCACGGGTCGGCGCCGGGACGTCGCTGGCCGTCTGACGGTGCGACCCGTCAGAGTGCGGGGCCCGTCGAGGTGAGCACGCAGCCCGGGGGTAGGACATCCGCCGGAAACACCGACGCTGGTAGCGTTGAGCACGCCGGTTACACCCACGTGGGAGAGACCGCCCGACAGCACGCAGGGCGGCGCCGAAGGGGCAAATCCTCCCCGGAACCTCTCAGGCAAAAGGACCTCGTGGGTAGGCACTGTGGAGTGCCCCGAGCGGGTGCGACAGAGGGGGAGGCCGACACGTCGACCTCGCCCCGGGAGTGCCCCTGATGACCGTAGAGCAGTTCGCCACCCGTCACATCGGTCCCGGTCCCGACGATGAGCGTCGGATGCTGGAGGTCGTCGGGCACGACTCGATCGACGAGCTGATGGACGCCGCGATCCCCGAGGTGATCCGCTGGCACGGCACCCTCGACCTGCCCGACCCGGCCACCGAGGCCGAGACGATCGCCGAGCTGCGGGCCCTCGCGGCCCGCAACACCGTCGCCGTCTCGATGATCGGGTTGGGGTACCACGGCACGCACACCCCGGCGGTGATCCGCCGCAACGTCCTGGAGGACCCGGCCTGGTACACGGCGTACACGCCGTACCAGCCGGAGATCAGTCAGGGTCGCCTGGAGGCGCTGCTGAACTTCCAGACCATGGTCACCGACCTGACGGGTCTGGCCACCGCGAACGCCTCGATGCTCGACGAGGGCACCGCGGCGGCGGAGGCGATGACCCTGGCGCGGCGGGCCTCCAAGAGCAAGAGCCCGGTGTACGTCGTCGACGCCGACACGTTGCCGCAGACCATCGCGGTGATCACCAGCCGGGCCGAGCCGCTCGGCATCGACGTGCGGGTCCTCGACGTCGAGCGTGACGAGCTGCCGGCGGAGTTCTTCGGCCTGCACCTGCAGTACCCGGGGGCGTCCGGTGCGGTGCGTGACCACGCGGGCCTGGTCGAGGCGGCGCACGCCGTCGGCGCCCTGGTGACTGTCGCCGCGGACCTGCTGGCGTTGACGCTGCTGCGCGCACCGGGGGAGATCGGCGCGGACGTCGCCGCCGGCACCACCCAGCGTTTCGGCGTACCCATGGGCTTCGGTGGGCCGCACGCCGGTTACCTGGCGGTGCGCTCGGGCCTGGAGCGGATGCTGCCCGGGCGTCTCGTCGGGGTGTCGCGCGACGCCGACGGCAACCCGGCCTACCGGTTGGCGTTGCAGACCCGTGAGCAGCACATCCGGCGGGAGAAGGCGACCAGCAACATCTGCACCGCGCAGGTGCTCCTCGCGGTGATGGCCGGCATGTACGCCGTCTACCACGGCCCGGACGGGCTGCGGGCCATCGCGTCGCGTACCCATGCGATGGCGGCGCGGCTCGCGGCCGGGTTGCGCGCCGGTGGCGTGGACGTCGCGGACGTCGCGTTCTTCGACACCGTCACCGCGACAGTGCCGGGCGGCGCGGCGGGGGTCGTCGCGGCGGCGGCGCGGCGGGGGGTGAACCTGCGGCTGGTCGACGCCGACCGGGTGGGGGTGTCCTGCGACGAGACGACGACCGACGCGCACCTGCGGGAGGTGTGGGCGGCGTTCGACGTGCCCGCGTTCGACGCCGACGGTGACGCCGCCCTGCCGGTCGACCTGACGCGCGCGACCGACTTCCTGACCCACCCGGTGTTCCGCAGCCACCACTCGGAGACGGCGATGCTGCGTTACCTGCGGCGGTTGTCGGACTTCGACTACGCCCTGGACCGGGGCATGATCCCGCTCGGGTCGTGCACGATGAAGCTGAACGCGACCACCGAGATGGAGCCGGTCAGCTGGGCGGAGTTCGCGAACATCCACCCGTTCGCGCCGGACACGCAGACCGCCGGGTACCGGGAGATGATCGGGCAGTTGGAGTCGTGGCTGGCCGAGGTGACCGGCTACGACGCGGTGAGCGTGCAACCCAACGCCGGTTCGCAGGGGGAACTGGCCGGGTTGTTGGCGATCCGCTCGTACCACGCGTCGCGGGGTGACACGCACCGCGACGTGTGCCTGATCCCGTCGTCGGCGCACGGCACGAACGCGGCGTCGGCGGTGATGGCTGGCATGCGGGTCGTGGTGGTGGCCTGCGACGACGACGGCAACGTCGACCTCGTCGACCTGGACGCGAAGATCGACAAGCACCGCGACGCGCTCGCCGCGATCATGGTGACGTACCCGTCGACGCACGGTGTGTACGAGACGGGCATCGCGTCGCTGTGCGCGAAGGTCCACGACGCGGGCGGGCAGGTGTACGTCGACGGGGCGAACCTCAACGCCCTGGTCGGGTTCGCCAAGCCCGGCATGTTCGGGGCGGACGTGTCACACCTGAACCTGCACAAGACGTTCTGCATCCCGCACGGCGGCGGCGGCCCCGGGGTGGGCCCGGTGGCGGTCCGCGCGCACCTGGCGCCGTTCCTGCCCGGTGACCCGCTGGGCGCGCACGTCGACGCGACGCCGGCGATCTCGGCGGCGAAGTACGGGTCGGCGGGCATCCTGCCGATCCCGTGGGCGTACCTGCGGATGATGGGCGCGCAGGGGCTGACCCGGGCGACCGGTGTGGCGGTCCTCGCGGCGAACTACGTCGCGGCGCGGCTGCGCGGGCACTTCCCGGTGCTGTACGCCGGCAACAAGGGCCTGGTGGCGCACGAGTGCATCCTCGACCTGCGGCCGTTGACGAAGGCGACCGGGGTGAGCGTCGACGACGTGGCGAAGCGGCTGGTCGACTACGGCTTCCACGCGCCCACGATGTCGTTCCCGGTGGCGGGGACGCTGATGGTGGAGCCCACCGAGAGCGAGGACCTGGCCGAACTGGACCGGTTCTGTGACGCGATGATCGCGATCCGCGCGGAGATCGAGCAGGTGGCGTCCGGGGCGTGGCCGGCCGGGGACAATCCCCTCGCGAATGCGCCGCACACCGCGGCGATGGTCAGCGGTGACGAGTGGTCGCACGCGTACCCGCGGTCGGTGGGCGCGTACCCGGCCGGGGTGGACCGGGCCGGGAAGTACTGGCCGCCGGTGCGGCGTATCGACGGCGCGTACGGCGACCGGAACCTGGTCTGCTCGTGCCCGTCGCCGGAGGCGTTCGAAGACTGAGCTTGGCGACGGGCGTGCCGGGGCGGGCGGTTGCGAGCCGTCCCGGCAGCCGCTGCGACCTGGCGTGGCGTCCCTTACCGGGGGACTCGGCCAGAGTCGACGGCGGCTATTCGGTGACGCTGAGTGGTCGGTCAGGCCACGAGGGCGTGGCGGGCGGGGCCGCGGTGCGGTGCGATGCTGCTGCCGTCGGGGAGCAGCTCGCCGGTGTCCTCGAAGACGATGACACCGTTGCAGAGCAGGCTCCAGCCCTGCTCACGGAAGCAGGCGAGGACCCGTGCGGCTTCCCGGTCGGTGGCTTCAGCGGAGGGGCAGGTCGGTTGGTGCTGGCACATCGGGTTCTCCGGACTGTGGGGGCACTGTGTCATGGTTCACATGACCAGTGACGCACAGTACCAAGCGAAAGTGTCCAGCATCGACCAGGTGCCCACCTGGTGCACGGGAAATCCACTGAACGGATGAGGAAGGTTGGACCGTACGGCGTGGAAACGCTCCCACAGGTGTATGCGGTGAGCGGCGGCCCGACTGCGCCGGCCGCACGGGTCGAGGTGCCCGCCGCGCCGCCCGCGTGCCGGGGCGCACTCACCGAACGCGCCCGCCTGCACTGGTCCCTCGGCGACGGCGGTGACCCCGCCGCCCTCGCCGAGGAGTTCCTCGCCGCGCACGGCCTGCCCCTGCATGACCTGACCCGACCCGCCGCCGGCCCGCACGGCACCGGTGCCTGCGGCGCGGCACTGTATCTGTCCGCCGCCGCCGGGGCGCTGCTGGCCGGCGCCCCCACCGGGGCACCCGAACCGGCGCCGGCCCTGCCCGACCTCGCCGTCGTCGTCTACCAGCACGGCCCCACCCGGGCCGCCCGGCCCGACCGGGCGCCACAGTGGTGGCTCGGTGAGTGGGCCGAGAGCTGGACCCCCGCGCAGCACGCCGCCGCCGTCGACGCGGTCCGCGCCGCCATCGGCCGAGGCGACGTCTACCAGAGCAACCTCGTCGGCCACGCCAGCGCCCCCTACACCGGCGACCCGTTGCCCGCCCTGAGCCGCCTCGGCGCGCTGCCGGGCGCCCGCTACGGGGGAGTCCTCACCGGCGACGGCTGGGCCATCGGCTGCGCCTCCCCGGAAACCCTCGTCGAGGTCACCGACGGGCAGGTGATCACCCGGCCGATCAAGGGAACCCGCCCGGCCACCGCCGCCGGCCGCGTCGAACTGCTCACCAGCGCGAAGGAACGCGCCGAACACATCATGATCGTGGACCTGGTCCGCAACGACCTCTCCCGCATCGCCCGCACCGGCACCGTCACCGTCGACGACCTGTTCGCCGTCCGCCGCTGGTGCGACCTGTGGCAGGCCGAGTCGACAGTCCGCGCCGCCGCCGCCGACGGCCTCGGCCTCGCCGACCTGCTGCGCGCCACCTGCCCCGGCGGCTCCGTCACCGGCGCCCCGAAACTCGCCGCCCTCACCCAGATCAACGCCCTCGAACCCGTCGGGCGGGGCGCCAGCATGGGCGCGCTGGGCTGGGTCACCCCCGGCCACGTCGACCTGGGCCTGACCATCCGCACCGCCGCCGCCGACGGCCGGCGGTTGCACACCTGGGCCGGCGGCGGCATCACCTGGGACAGCGACGCCCACGCCGAGGTCGCCGAAGCCGCCGCGAAGACCACCCCGATCCGCGCCACCCTGGCCGGGCGCTGAGGTCGGCACCGCACAGGCGATACCCTGACCGCATGACCATGCGGCCCATCCGGATCATCGGCGACCCTGTCCTGCGCACCGAATGCGAACCGGTCACCGCCTTCGACGCCGACCTGCGGGCCCTCGTCACCGACCTGATGGACACCCTGCTCGGCGCCCCCGGCCGCGCCGGCGTCGCCGCACCGCAGATCGGCGTCAGCGCCCGGGTGTTCGTCTACGACGCCGACGGGCACCGAGGCCACCTCATCAACCCCACACTGGAACTGTCCGACGAGCTGCAGGACGACGACGAGGGCTGCCTGTCCATCCCCGGGCTGTACTTCCCGACCGTCCGGGCCCTGCACGCCACCGCCCACGGCGTCGACCAGCACGGCGAGCCGTTGACCATCAGCGGCAGCGGGTTCCTCGCCCGTGCCCTGCAACACGAGACCGACCACCTGGGCGGCCGGCTCTACGTCGACACCCTGCGCGGCGACACCCGCCGCAAAGCCCTCCGCGAGATCCGCGCCGGGCGCTTCGACTCACCCAGCCGCCGCGGCTGACCTGCTACCGGGCCGACAACGTCCACTCGTCGTAGTCGGCGGACCGGGTGAACCCCACCCGCTCGTACAGGCGCACCGCCGCCGCGTTGTCGGCCTTCACGTTCAACGTCACGTGCGTCACGCGGTCCCGCAGACGGACACACAACGCCGCCACCACCGCCGCGCCCAACCCCCGCCCCCGCCACCGCGGATGCGTCGTGACATTGCCCAGCGCCGCCACCTCGTACGCCGGCGAAAACACGTGCACCCCCGCGACCGCGACCAGCTCACCGCCCTCGCGGACCCCCAGGTACTGCCCCGTGCCGAGCATCCGCTCGTCGAACCAGTTATCCGGGTACGCCCGCGCGTACAACTCCCGCAGCGCCGGCAGATCCGCCGACCCGAGCACCACGCCCGCCGTGGCCACCCCCGCCAGCCGCGCCGGGTCGGTCAACGCCATCCGGTGGTGCCGGCCACCGGCGTCGGTCCGGAACGTCCCCGCCAGGGCGTCGGTCAGCCCGGGGGACAGGTGCGCGTACAGCTTCGCCGGCAACACCGGCGCCACCCGCGCCAGCAACACCGACATGGCCGCCGTGTTCGCCGGCGCGGCGAACGCCAGCAGCGTCGGCCGATCCGCACCGTGGTACAGCAACACGACCTGCTCACCCCGACGGAACCACGACGTGTACGGCCAGAAGAAATCGTCCAGATCCCCCAACTGGTAGGCGTGCAGCACCGGATCACGCCCCAGCAACCGCGCCAGCACCACCCGGTCGTGCTCCGCGCGCACCGCCATCAGCGTGCCACCCACTGGTCGTAACCCAGCTTCGCGACCAACGCCACCACCACCACCAGCAACACCACCCGCACGAACCCCGAACCCCGGCGCAACGCCATCCGCGCACCCACCACCGCGCCGGCGATGTTGCACACCGCCATGCCCGCGCCCAGCAGCCACCACACGTGCCCGGTCACCCCGAACACCACCAACGCACCCAGGTTCGTCCCCGCGTTGACCACCTTCGCCATCGCCGAGCCGTGCACGAAGTCCGCACCGACCAGCGCGGTGAACGCCAACACCAGGAACGTGCCGGTGCCCGGGCCGATCAACCCGTCGTACAGGGCAATGCCCACCCCGGCCACCGCGATCACCGCCGCCACCCGCACCGCGGTGCGCCTCGCCGGCACCGCCACCACCCCCATCCGGGGACGCAGCAACACGAACACCGCCACCGACACCAACACGACCAGGACCACCGGCCGGTACGCCGCCGCCGGCACCGCCCCGGCCAACGCCGCGCCCACGCCCGCGCTGAGGACCGCCAACCCCGCCGCCGGCCCCGCCACCCGCCAGTCGAGTGTCGTCCGCCGGGCGTACGTCGCCGCCGCCGTGGCCGTACCGAAGATCGCCGCCAACTTGTTCGTGCCCAGCGCCGTGGCCACCGGCAACCCCGGGGCGGCCACCAGCAACGCCGGCAACAGCAACAACCCACCACCACCGACCACGGCATCGACCCACCCCGCCATCGCGGCGGCGGCCAGCAGCGTACTCAGCGTCACGGCGTCCACGGGCGGCAATTCTCCCCACCCGACCCGCCCCACCGGCCCCCGAGTGGCCAGCCTCACCCGGTCAGCGGCCCCGCGTACGTCGCAACCACACCCCCAACGCCCCGACCGCCACGAACACCAGCACCGAACACATCAACACCTTCGCCACCCGGCAACCATGCCACGGGCACGTAAAGTGCAGGAGTGCGCCTGGCCACCTTCAACCTGCTGCACGGACGGTCCCTCACCGACGGGCTCGTCGACTCCGACCGCCTCACCGCCGCCATCGGCGCCCTCGACGCCGACGTGCTCGCCCTGCAGGAGGTCGACCGCGACCAACGCCGCAGCGGCAACCTCGACCTCACCGCCATCGCCGCCCGCGCCCTGTTCGCCCCCCACCACCGCTTCGCCGCCGCCGTCGTCGGCACCCCCGGCGAACAGTTCCGCCCGCTGCGCCACGAGGACGACGGCCACGGCGAACCCTGCTACGGCATCGGGCTGATCAGCCGACACCCCGTCCGCAGCTGGCACATCACCCGACTCACACCGGCGCCCGTACGCTCACCGGTCTACGTCCCCGGCCCCCGCGGCGGCCTGATCCTGCTGCACGACGAACCCCGCGTGGTCCTCGCCGCCGTCCTGGACACCCCGCACGGTCCCCTCACCGTCGCCGCGACCCACCTGTCGTTCGTGCCCGGCTGGAACGCCCGCCAACTACGCCAGACCGTCCGCGCGCTGCGCGCCCTGCCCGGCCCCCGCGTCCTGCTCGGCGACCTCAACCTGCCCGCCGGAGCGGCCCGGCTCATCTCCGGCTGGCGCCCCCTGGGTCGCCTCCCCACCTACCCCTCCGGGCAGCCCCGCGTCCAACTCGACCACATCCTCGCCGACCGGCACGCCCTCACCGCCCTCCCACCGGTCCGCGCCGTCACCGCCCCGGCGTCCACCATCTCCGACCACCGCCCCCTGCTGATCGACCTCGGCTGACGACCGTCCCGACACCGCGCAGGCGCTCACCGCGCCAGGCCTTTCACGGGTCGGCGGGGGAGCGGACCACCAAGTCGCAAGATTCCCTCAAGATCATTGCATCGGCGAACTCCGACGATCATGCTGGTCGATACGCGCCACGATCAACTCGTCGGAGGCCACATGAGACGCCAGCGACCCACACTCATCGCCGTGTCCACCCTCATCGCCGTCACCCTCACCACCGCCGCACCCACCCCCGCCACCGCCGCACCACCCGACCAGGTCACCGCCCTCACCGCCCACCAGGCCGACGGATACACCACCCTCGCCTGGCAACCCGTCGACGGCGCCACCGACTACCAGATCGAACGCACCCCCGTCGACGCCGACGACACCCCCACCGGCCAACCCACAATCGTCGGCATCTGGCGACCCAACCGCCAGATCAACCAACAGACACCCACCTTCGCCGACGCCGGCTACCACCCCGGCGACACCTTCCAATGGCGCGTACGCGCCCGCACCGGCACCACCGAACAGCCCTACTCCGACCCGGTCACCGCCACCACCACCGCACCCTGGGGCAACCCCGACACCCCTGGCGAGAACCTCCGCACCCAATGGGAGACCACCCACGCCGCGCAATACACCAGCGACACCGACGAGTACGCCTACACCGCCGCCATCGACACCCTCAGCGACCGCGTCCGCGTCGTCGAACTCGGCCGCACCGTGCAGAACCGACCCATCAACATGCTCGTCATCGGCCACCCCACCCCACCAGCCACCCCCGCAGCCGTCGCCGCCACCGCACCCGTCGCCATCAACTGCAACGTGCACGGCAACGAACCCGGCGACCGCGAAGCCTGCCTCATCATGGCCCGCCAACTCGCCTTCAGCACCGACCCCCGCATCACCGACCTGCTCAGCCACACCACCGTCCTGATCGTCCCCACCATCAACGGAGACGGCCGCGCCAACAACACCCGCGGCAACTCCACCGGCCAGGACCTCAACCGCGACTACTCCCTGATCCGCCAAACCGAAACCACCGCGTACATCAGGATGGTCCGCGACTACCGACCCGTCGCCGGCTACGACGGCCACGAATTCGGCAACTCCCGCGCCGGCGACCTGCCGATGCTGCCCCCACGACACCAGAACGTCGCCCAACCCATCTTCGACCAGTCCCAGGACATGATCGAAGGCCACATGTACACCAAGGGCGCCGAAGCCGGCTGGTGGGCCTGCCCCTACGGCTGCGAAGGCGGAGGCAACGTCGGGCTCAGCGAGGAAACCATCCTGCGCAACACCCTCGGCCTCAAGAACGTCACCAACTCCCTCCTGGAACTGCGCAGCTCCGGCGGCCAGACCCGCCCCGACGAGGGCAACACCGCCAACAACCGACGCCGCAAGACCTACTCCGCCCTGTGGACGTTCCAGCAGTTCCTCGACTACCACCGCGCCGACCGCGCCGACATCCTCAACGCCCGCGCCGAGGCCATCGAAACCCAGGCCGCCAACACCGGCCGGCTCGTCTTCCGCGGCTCCCGCCCCATCCCCGCCCACCCCGCGCCCCACCCCGGCGACAGCCCACCACCACTCGACCCGCCCCCCGCCGACCTGATCCTCGACACCCCGCCCTGCGCCTACAAACTCACCGACGCCCAGTACAACGGCACCCGCACCGACGGCCCCGGCGGCGTCGGCACCACAGTCGCCCACCGCATCGCCGCCCACGGCTGGAAGGTCATCACCATCGGCGACGACCACTACGTACCCCTCAACCAACCCGAACGCGGCCTCATCCCCCTGCTCCTCGACACCCTGGGCGTCGAGAAACTGACCGACGGCGAACGCGTCCACCCCACCCTCACCGGCCGCCGCAACGGACCCCTGACCGTCACCGGCTTCACCTGCGCCGACGACGCCACCATCAACGGCCCCGTCACCGTCCGAGCCGGCGCCGCGCTCGTCACCACCAACACGACCATCAGCGGCCCGCTGACCGCCACCGGCGCCGCCGGCATCCTCCTCGCCGACAGCACCATCAACGGCCCGGTCCGCCTCACCAACACCACCGACACGATCTCCATCATCGACGCCACCATCGCCGGCCCCACCGACCTGTCCGGCAACACCACCGGCACCGACACGCCAGTGCTCGCCGGCACCACCATCCGCGGCCCCCTCAACTGCACCGGCAACAACCCCACCCCGCACAACCTCGGCATCGCGAACACCGTCAACGGCCCCCGCACCAACCAGTGCGCGGCCCTCTGACCCACCACCAGTCGTGCCGGCGGCGCGGGCCCAACGCCCCGCCGCCGGCACCTCACCACCCACCCGTGGAGGCCGCCGTGTCGCACCCCGCCACCCCACCGCGACACCCCCGCCGCCCGACCACCACCCGACGAGCCCTCGGCCTGCTCCTGCCGACCCTGCTGCTCGCCGCCTGCACCGGCAGCCCCGCAACACCGCGCCCCAGCGACCTGGCCGCACCCACCGGGCCCCTGTGCGCCGCCCTGCCCACCGGCACCGAGCCGGGCAACCCGACCTTCCTCGCCGGCCAACCCGTCGAGGCGGCGCTGCGCTGGATCCCCACCCTCACCACGTTCGAAGCGGCACTGCGCACCAGCGGCGCCCTCACCGACCTGCCCACCGGCACCGCCGTCACCGTCCTGGCACCCTCCGACGACGCCTTCGCCGCCACCTTCTCCGAGGACAACTGGGACGACCTCATGACCCACCACACCGACCAGGTGCGCACCCTGCTGAAAGCTCACCTCATCAGCGGAAACCACCCCATCGCCGACCTGAGCGACGCCGGCACCGCCACCACGCTCGACGGCACCACCCTCACCGTCACCCGCACCGGCCCCACCGCCCGACTCGGCGACCGCGCCGACACGGTCTGCGCCGACTACCAGGCCACCAACGCCCGCATCCACATCATCGACGCCGTCCTCGGCCCACTGCCCGTCACCGCCGACGGCACCGGCCACCGCGCACACTGACCACCCTCACCCCGGCGGCACCAGACCCGCCAGCGCGCGGTTGGTCCGATTCGCCCGGACCGCGTCCCGCTGCTGCCCCGCGGTCACCTCGATGTACGTCTGCGACGACGCCAACGACGCGTGCCCCAACAACCGCATGATCTCCGCAGCGCTCGCACCGTCCTCCGCCAACCGGGTCGCGAAGGTGTGCCGCAACGCGTGCAGCCGCGCACCACGCGGCACCCGGTCACCGATGCCAGCCCGCCGGTAACACGACTCGACGAGATACTGCAGGCCACCACGGCGCAACGGCTCACCACGCCGATCCACCAGGAACGCCGAATCGGGGCGCACCGACCGCGAACCGAAACGCCGCACCCGACTGTCCAGGTAGTCCCGCAGCACCCGGTCCAGATCCGCCTCGATCGGCACCACCCGAGGACGCCCACCCTTACCCACCACCTCGACCCGCCGCTCACCGGAGCGACCGCCGAGCGAGTCGACGCGCAACGCCAACAGCTCCGACAGGCGCAGCCCCGCGCAGAGCGCCACCGCCAACACCGCCACGTCCCGCTCCGGCCACGGGTCCCGCTGTCGACCCTCGTCGCGCGCGGCGGAGGCGAGCAGCACCTCGGGGGTGTCAGCGCCGCGCAACGGCTTCGGCTGGGGGAGTAGCGCCCGAGGACGCCCGACCGCCGGCATCGGGTTACCGGCCACGAACCCGTCCGCGACCAGGAACGTGAAGAAACTGTTCCAGGTGGACCAAGCCCGATGCACCGACGCGGGCGCCCGGGGAGCGGCGAACCGGGCGAAGGCCGCCCGCATGACCCGGGGGGAGAGGTCGGTGATCGACAGCGCGTCGAGGGGGAGGGGAGTGGCCTCCGCGACCAGAGCCGCGACAGCGTGCAGATCCCTGCGGTACGCGGCCAGGGTGTGCGGGGAGGGCTTGCGGGTGGCCCGAGCGGTCAGGAACTCCTCGATCAGCACCGCGAGCGATTCGTCCTTTTTGTCATGCATAAGGGATATTATGCAGCATTTTCGTGTTCCCCGGAAGGGGACCGGCAGAGGGGGAGAAGATGCCAGATGCCCGCGATAGGTCCTCACCGGAGCGCCCGGCGCCGGCAAGACGACAACCATCGAGGCCCTGCGCCACAGGGGACACGTCACCGTCCGAGAAGGCCGCCACCGACCTCATCACCGACAGACAGGCATTGGCCCGTCACCTGGTCAGACACACGTATCGTGCGCGACATGACCTCGCCCGTTGCCACCTGTCCCGAGTGTGGTCGACCCGGCGCACCCGCGGTGTACCGGGATCCGGACGATCCCGTGGAGCGGGTCTGTTCCGAGGGGCACCGGTGGCGGGCGACCGGCCGACGCGGGTGGTCCCCGGCGGCGACACCCACCGCGGTCGCTGCACCCCCCGACACCACGGTTCGGACCGGCGCCGCCTCGGTCGACAGGGACGGGCGGCGCTGGCGGGTCGGCACGGCCGCCGACGTCGCCTGGCTCGCCGGGCGTACCACGCGGGGTTTCTCGGTCACCGCCGCGATCCCACCGGTGTTCGAGGCGTACGGCACGTTTCACCCGCCCGCCGGCGTGGACCTCGACGCCCACGAACACGCGGTGATCGACGAGCTGGCGGGATGCACGCCCGATCAGCACTGGTGGTTGGGTTTCCTCGACACCGGGGCCCACGACGTGGTCTTCCCGCACGCCCGGCGGGTGTCGCTCTACTGGGGTTGGTCGTACGTGCTGGTCGAGGCTGGGCCGGAACAGGCCCTCAGGTGGCGGACCGGTCACATGCGCGGCGACGGGGCGCTGCCCGACCTGTTCTTCCCGGCGGATCGTTCCTGGCTCGTCTCCGCCCTGTGGGACGACATCTGGACCGATGTCGGTGCCAGCGCGAAACTGCTCACCGCACTGCGGGGCAACCGGCTGGTCAACGCGCGTCTCGTCGGGCCGGACGAGGACGCCTGCCCGCCTGGCCTGACCCGCGACTGACCACCGCCGGAGGGGACCCCCAGAACGCATTACTTTACATAATGCGCATTATCGAATCGCGCTCCGGCGGCTCGGCGACAGCCGAGAAGAGGCAGTCTCGACACCCGGTGTGCGGGCGGACGTCAGTTGTCGCCGATGCGCAACAGCATGGTGTCGGAGCCTCCGTTGCGCCCGACCACGGTGAAGCCCGCCTTCTCATACAGGCGGCGAGCGGCGTTGCCGTCCTCGACACTGAGGCTCAGTCCCGGGATCCGGCGTTGCTCCGCGATGCTGATCACGGCGGCCGTCAGGCGAGATCCGACCCCCTGTCTCCGGGCCCGCGGAAGGACGCCCAGCGTCAGCTCGGGTATGTCGGGCGCCACGAACCCGTAGCCGGGCCGCTCGGTGGGCAGCGTCCGGCCCCAGACAGCCCCCACCGCGGTGCCGTCGAGCATGGCCACCATGCCGAGGTCGTCGCCGGGGGTGAAACCCTCAAGATAGCGGCGTGCCATCTTGTCGGTGCGTATCCAGTCGAGGGTGAAGCGTTGATCCGACCAGTTGTAGGCCTCCAGGAGGATCTGCTCCAGGAACGGCACGTCGTGGGCGATCGCGTCGCGAATCTGCACCGGTCCAACCTATCCAGCGGGGCTGCTGCCTGACCTGCGCCTTCGCTGCGATGAAGGCTGCCCGGGCGTCCACCGTGTGCATTCGGAGGTCGCGGCTCTCCCCCGGTGTGCACCGGGTGCCCGGCGGTTGTGGTCCCGATTCTGTTCGGTGCAGAGGTATCCATCCGTTGTGGAACGGCGGATCGTTTGACCCGGGTCCGTAGGCTCGCGGAGGTTCGCGCACTATCGGGAGGACGATCTATGTCGGTGTCACGGGACGCGAGTGGGGATTTCGCCCGCATGCTCGACGCCACTGTCGGTGCGCTTCGGGCGGTGAGCCCACCGCCGGAGGGCGAGGAAGCCGCCCGGCAGCGGCGGAGCGGCGAGGCAGCGGATGGTCAGGTCCGCGCCGAGTTCGGTGCCGATGGTCGGCTGTCGTCGCTTGCCGTGGATCCGCGCCTCATGCGCCAGGGCTCCGGCGAGCTGTCCGATCTGATCGTCGAGGCGGTCAATGCGGCGATCGACTCGATGCGCGGCGGTGCCTCCGCGCCGGGCGCTGCGGACCTGACGCAGCTGACCGAGCAGCTGCAGGAGGTCCGGGACGCGGCGGTGCCGCGGTTGAGCACGTTTCTGCAGACACTGACCGAGGCGCAGGCCCGGATGTCCGGCGGGAGTGCCGACCGGTGAACGGCTTCGAGGTGAGGCCCGAGGCCCTGCGGGCCGGCGGCGAGCAGGTGATCGGGGCGGCCGAGCGGTTCACCGGGCAGCTCGAGAGTTTCGAGGCGCAGATGGCCGCGTACGGCGAGCCCTGGGGTGGCGACGACATCGGTTCGCTGATCGGGGTCGTGTACAGCGGGGTGTCGGCGTGGGTGTTGGACTGCATCGGTGTGGCGGCCGAGGAGATCGGCGCGGCGGGCAGTGATCTGACCGCGATGGCCGAGAGCTACGAGTCGGTCGAGCGTAGCGCTGCGGACGCGATGCGCGGCATCCTCGGAACTCTGGGCTGAGGGATGGGACTTCAGCTGCCGGGTGAGTTGGTCACCGCCCTCGGTTGGATTGGCTTCTCCTGGCCGGAGGGCGACGAGGAGAAGCTGTTCGAGATGGGGCAGGCGTGGATCGCCTTCGCGGGGACGGTCGGCGAGGCCTCCGGGGAGGCTGGCGCGGCCGCTTCGGCGGTGATGTCGCAGCAGAGCGGCGAGGCGATGCAGGCGTTCGCGACGTGGTGGGCGAAACCGGAGAGCGGGCCGGGCACGCTGCCGGACTACGCGCAGGCGGCGATGCTGGTCGGCACCGGTCTGATCATCTGTGCCGGGATCGTGCTCGCGTTGAAGATTTCGATGATCGTGCAGCTGGCCATTTTTGCGTTCGAGGTGGCGCAGGCCATCGCGACCGCGGTCGTCACGTTCGGCGCGTCGCTGGCTGAGATCCCGATCTTCCAATTGATCACGCGGGAGATCGTCGGTCTGTTGATCGACCAGGTGATCACGGAGTTGATCAGTGGCTAGCCGGCCCCGCAAGCGAGGTGGCGCGGCCAGGCCGAATGCGGGCAACATCGTCGGCGCGGCGGTGAAGAAGGCCTCGGCGCCCCCGGTGCGGCGTAACAACGATCTGCCTGAGGTCACCATCCGGGTTCAGCGGAAGAGCATGCACCACCGCACCGATTTCGACCGGAAGATGGCCGCGTTGAAGCGGCTGAGCGATCAGGGCAAGTTGTTCAAGCAGGCGAACCCGGTGGCGCGCGACACCAGCATCACCGGTGGTTTCAAGGACCGGATCATTCGGAAGATCCACAACAAGTACATCAAGAACAACAAGGGCAGTGACGCGCAGAGGGCCAGGGACCGTGACGCGGCCGAGCGGATGAAACAGCGGGTGCGGGACCAGAACCCCGATCATGTCTGGGAGCTGCAACTCGGCGGTCCTGACGAGGTCAGTAACCTGAAGCTGATGGACGCCGACACCAACCAGGACATCGGCACCCAGATCCGGGTGCAGATCATGAACCTGCCGGACGGCACGCCGATCCGAATTGAGGTAGTGGATTGAACCCCGATCTGCGGGAGCTCATCGAGGAGCTGCGCGTCGACCTGGTGGCGGACGAGGACAACGCCGTCGGCTGGGGAGAGATCGGCGCGGGCGCGCCGGCTGACAGGATTCCGGCGGAGGTGCCGCAGCCGGTACGCGAGCTGATGGAGGTCGCCGAGAGCATCGCGGCCGGGGCGTTCTACCTGCCCGGCGTCTCCTCGTCGGCCCGGATGCAGAGCGGTTTGGCGATCATGCCGGAATACACCGGCGTCGCCGTCGAGCCCGACGAGTGGTACTACGTCGGGCGGGTGAAGGAGGAGCCGCTGTTGCTGCGGCGTGACTCCGGCGCGGTCTGGTATTTCCCGCAGGTGAGCACGGACGAGTGGTTCGTCCGGGAGGCGTTCCAGCAGATCGCCCCGGACCTGGACTCCTTCCTGGCCTACTACGTGTTCGGTGCGGGGTACGCCGAGATCGGCGCTGACGACGACGACTGGTGGCGGTTCCTCGAGGAGCAGGATCTGACCTCCCCCGGCGAGCAGGAGGACGAGTGAGCGTGTCGTTGGCGGAACTCACCGCGTTGTGGGGGGCGGACGGTGTGATCGAGGTGCCGGTCGACCTGCTCGGCGGCGTGCTCGCACCGGGGGTCCTGCCGGCCGGTGCCGCCCTTCCGGTCGAGGTGCCGGTGCTGTTCACCGCGGACGTCACCGCCCCGGGCATGACGCCGTTCGGCAAGCTGAAGATCGAGATCGGTGATGACGGCCCGCGGTTGTACGTCATCCTGGGCAGCTCGCCCGATGACGCCCAGATGCTCTACATCCTCGACTCGCAGGACGGCTCGGTCATCCTGCTGGACCTCACGACGCCGAACTTCGAGCACGTCAACGCCTCGTTCGCCGCGTTCGTCGAGTTCCTCTACCGGCTCGGGCTGCTGATCGACAGGGATCCGGGCGGCAGGGCGCGCGCCGAGCTGGCCGCGGCCGTCCGTGGTGAGCTGGAGCGGGTCGACCCGTCCGCGTTCACCGATCCGGAGTCGTGGTGGAGCATCGCCTTCGACCAGCTCGAGTCCACTGCGGCCTGACGCCCCTCCCCCCGCTGGTCCGTCGTCAGCCCGGTGTGCGGTGCAGCCAGTCCTGGGTGAGCGATCGCAGCAGGGCGGGTTGTTCGTACGGCAGGTAGTGTCCGGCCGCGTCGATCACGGTGTAGGTGCCACGCGGGTAGTGGCGCAGGGCGTGGAACTGGTCGGCGTACCCGACGATCCGGTCCTGTCGGCCGGTGATCACGCTGACCGGGCCGTTGAAGACGACCCCGGCGGTCTCGTCGGGTAGCGCGTAGTCGGGGCCGCCCTGTAGCTGCTGGTGGAATGTGGGGTCGCCGGGGCCGCCGGAGTTCAGTGCGGCGAGCACCGTCGCGACGACGGTTGGGGTGCGGTGGCCCAGGGCGGCGTCGAGGTGGGCGTGCAGGGCGGTGGGGGCGGCGTCGAGCCAGCCGGTGGGCGCGTCGAGTGGTGGGTCGTCGGGCAGGGTTCGGTTGTCGCGGGCGATGGTGACGCCGGGGCAGACGAGGAGCAGGCCGGCGACGAGTTCGGGGCGTTGGCGGGCGATGCCGGCGGCCAGGTACGCGCCGTAGGAGCCGCCGGCGAGCAGGACCGGTGCGTCGACGTGGTGGTCGAGCCAGGCGCAGACGCTGTCCAGTACCGCCTGGGAGGTGGGTGGGCAGTGTGCGGGGGTGTCTCCGTGGCCGGGTAGGTCCAGGTAGATCTCTCGGAGGCGGGTGCCGGCGAGGGCGGGGCGGAAGGCGGCGGCGGTGGCGGTGCGGCTCATGCTGAACATGGGTAGGCACACCACTGCTGGTCCGGTGTCCGCTGACTGGTCGTACGCCAGGTGCCTGGAGGAGTCCACGCTGGACATTGTTGCGCCCTTTCCGTGTCGGTGGTTCGGTCGCCGGTCAGGGTGCGCCGTGAATGTGGGTGAGGGTGGTCCCGGGGCTGGCGTACCTGCCTCCCTGGGGCGCGGAGTAGTCGATGGGGTCGTCGGCGCCGACGACGTGGGCGGCGTGGTCGTCCGCGTTGTCGACTGGCGTGTAGCCGAGCTGGGTGCCGGCGTCGAGGTCCCGGAATCGGCGGGTGTTTGCCGACACGGCGTAGGCGATCGCGAAGGGGACGCTGGGCGCGGTCATGGCCGCTCGGATGAATCCCAGGCAGTCGCGTGGGCTGAGCCAGGTGGCGAGGTATCGGACGTCGTCCGGTCTGTCCTCGAAGCTGCCGATGCGCAGGCACACCACGGACAGGGCGAACTTGTCCGCGTACAGGCGGGCGAGGGCCTCGACGGCCACCTTGCTCACTCCGTAGAACCCGTCCGGTCGGACCGGATCATCGGGGTTGACGATCTTTTCGACGGGGTGGAAGCCGGTGACCCGGTTGCTGCTGGCAATGACGACCCGGTCGACCTGTTGCCTGCGGGCGGCCTCGAGTACGTGGAACGTGCCCAGCACGTTGGCGTTCAGCAGTTCGGCAAGTGGGGCCTCGTCCGGTAGCCCGGCGAGATGGACGACCACGTCGGCGCCCTCGAACGCCGAGACCACGGCGTCGAGGTCGGCCAGGTCCAGGCGGATGACTCGCTCGACCGGCGACTGGGCGGTCAGCGGGACGCGATCGATGAGGACGAGGTGGCGGACCTCGTCCTGTAGGGCGTGGCGGAGGACGTTGCCGATGCGGCCGGCTGCGCCCGTGATGACCACGGTCCCGAGGGATGGACTCATGTCGGCAGTCTCTCCTTTCCTACCGACAGGGATTCGCAGGCAGTATGATGATCGAAATTCTTCGATCACGCTGGAAGTTGCCCGCATCACACCTGAACTGCGAACCTTCTTCAAGGTAGCGCCGTCGTTGTCGCCGACCTCACGTACGCCGCTCGCCGGGAATTCCTGGAGCTGGTCGTGCCGTTGTCCGTTCGGAAGATCAGGTTCGGATGATCGAATGGGAAGTGCCATGCACATGCGCTCAGACGCGGTAGTGCTGTTCGGCGTCACGGGAGACCTCGTCTCGAAGAAGCTGTTCCCGGCGCTGTACGAGCTGACCCGGCGCGACCGCCTCGACGTTCCGGTGATCGGTGTGGCCCGCTCCCCCTGGGATGATCAGCAACTGGTCACCATGGCCCGTAAGTCGGTCACCGAGGCCGATGACGAGATCGACGACGAGGTCTTCGATCGGCTGGCGGACAACCTGTCCATGATCTCCGGCAACTACGCGGACCCGGCGACGTACCAGCGGTTGGCCGAGCGGCTGCGGGACGCCGAGCGGCCGGTGTTCTACCTGGCGATCCCTCCGGTGGTGTTCGGCTCCGTCGTCGAGGGCCTGGCGGCCGTGGGTCTGGCCGACCGGGGTCGGGTGATCGTGGAGAAGCCGTTCGGGCGTGACCTGCAGTCCTCGCGCGAGCTGGACCGCACACTGGGCGCGGCGTTCGCGGCGGAGCGGGTGTTCCGCATCGACCACTACCTCGGCAAGGAGGCCGTCGAGGGCCTCTACGCTTTCCGGTTCGCCAACCGGCTGTTCGAGCCGTTGTGGAACAACGAGCACATCGACAACGTCCAGGTGACCCTCGCCGAGGGGTTCAGCACGCAGGGTCGGGCCGGGTTCTACGACACGGTGGGCGCGACCCGGGACGTGTTGCAGAACCACATCCTGCAGGTCGTCGCGCTCATCGCGATGGAGGCGCCGGCCAGCGAGGACCCGGCGGCGTTCCGCGAGGCGGAGGCAGCGGTGCTGCGGCAGATCGCGCCGCTGTCGCCGGAGTCCACCGTTCGGGGCCAGTACGCCGGGTACCGCGACGAGCCTGGCGTGGCGGCCGACTCGAACACGGAGACGTTCGTGGCGACGCGGTTGACCGTCGACTCCCCCCGCTGGGCGGGTGTGCCCTTCTACCTGCGTGCCGGTAAGTCGCTGACGGGGACGGCGACGGAGGTGGTGGTCGAGTTCAAGCAGCCGCAACATTCCTTGATCCCGGCCGAGCGGGGCACGGCGAGTGCCGCGAACCTGCTGCGGTTCCGTCTGGGGCGCGGTGACGGCATCACCATGTCGATCCAGGCGAAGAGCCCGGGTGCCGAGGTGGCGAGCCGCCCGGTGGACCTGTCCGTCGACTTCGGTGCGGCGCTCGGTCGCCGGCAGGAGGCGTACGAGCGGCTGCTCGACGACGCGATGGACGGGCAGCACCTGCGCTTCGCGCGGGCCGAGACGATCGAGCAGGAGTGGCGCATCGTCGAGCCGATCCTGGATCTGCCGGCGGCGGTGCGGTCGTACGAGAAGGGCAGTTGGGGTCCGGCGGACGCTGACGCGTTGGCCGGCGGCTGGCACCTCCCGGACCTGCGGTAGCGGCCAGGGCCGGCGCGTGGGGGGGTCAGGGGTCCCGCGTGCCGGCGGTGTCCGGCCCCGTGGCTTTCCGGGAGCCGAGTCGACGACGGCACCGCGGTGCCGTCGCTGACTGACCGCTCAGCTCAGCGGAGCGACCGTCCGGCGCTGGCGAGGTTTGCCGCTCACGTGCGAGGTGGGCACGTTGGGGGCGACGTTTCTCGTCCTCGTCGGAGAGGAAGCAGCGCATGCTTTCCGCACTCGATCGTCGGCACACCATCGCGCCGCCCGGCTACAGCCGGTGGCTCATCCCCCCGGCGGCGTTGGCCATCCACCTCTGCATCGGTCAGGTCTACGCCACAAGCGTCTACAAGAACTCCCTGATCGCTCACTTCGACACCAGTCAGACGGCGATCGGGGTGATCTTCAGCATCGCGATCGTGATGCTCGGGTTGTCCGCCGCGATCGCCGGGACCTGGGTGGAGGCGAACGGGCCGAGGAAGGCCATGTTCGTCTCGGCCTGTTTCTGGGCGACGGGTTTCCTGGTGGGCTCGCTGGGCATCGCCACGAAGCAACTGTGGCTGCTGTACCTGGGCTACGGGCTGCTCGGCGGCATCGGGCTGGGTATTGGCTACATCTCCCCCGTCTCCACCCTGATCAAGTGGTTTCCGGACCGGCCGGGGCTGGCCACCGGGTTGGCGATCATGGGGTTTGGTGGTGGGGCGATGGTCGCCTCTCCCCTGTCGCGGCAACTGTTGTCGTTCTTCGACGCCGGCTACGACCCGGCCAACGCGGGGTCGACGGCGTCGGGCAGCGCCCTGGTGTGGCTGTTCGTGACGCTCGGCCTGGGTTACTTCGTCATCATGATGTTCGGGGTGGCGAACGTACGGGTGCCGGCGCAGGACTGGCGGCCGGCCGGCTTCGACCCGGCAAGCGTGGCGGCGAAGCCGCTTGTCACCACGGCGAACGTGTCGGCGGCGAACGCGGTGAAGACCCGCTCGTTCTGGCTGCTGTGGGTGGTGCTGTTCTGCAACGTCACCGCCGGCATCGGCATCCTGGAACAGGCCAGCCCGATGATTCAGGACTTCTTCCGGGACAACGGCACCTCCGCGGTGACCGTCGCGGCGGCCGGCGGGTTCGTGGGTCTGCTGTCGCTGTTCAACATGGCCGGCCGGTTCGTGTGGTCGTCCACCTCGGACGTCATCGGCCGTAAACCGATCTATCTGGTGTACCTCGGTGTCGGCATGGTGCTGTACGCGTTGCTGGCGCTCGTCGGGCAGACCTCGACGGCCCTGTTCGTGCTGCTGGCCTGCGTGATCCTGTCGTTCTACGGCGGGGGGTTCGCGACAGTGCCGGCGTACCTGCGGGACCTGTTCGGCACCTTCCAGGTCGGCGCGATCCACGGTCGGCTGCTGACCGCCTGGTCGGCGGCGGGCATCGCGGGTCCGCTGATCGTCAACGGGTTCCTCGACGCGCAGGGTGAACCCGGTTCGCTGACGGCGGCGGCGTACCGGCCGGCGCTGTTCACGATGGTGGGTGTGCTGGCCGTGGGCTTCGCGGCGAACCTGCTGGTGCGGCCGGTGCCGCAGCGCTACCACGAACCGGCGGCGGAGCAGAACGCCGACCAGCGCGCGGACGAGGACACGACGGCCCAGAGGAGTGGTACGCGATGAGTGACGACAGCCGATCCGGGCAGCAGGCCCGGTTGTGGATCTCCTGGTTGGTGGTGGCGGCGCTGCTCGGCTACGGGGTGGCGCAGACGGTCATCACGGCGGCGAAGCTGTTCACCCACTAGAGCGGTGAGCCGGGGCGCGTCGCGCGCTCCGGCTCACAGACCGCCGGAAACCCGCAACACGGTCCCGGTGGCGTACGAGGCGTCCGGGCCGAGCAGCCAGGCGATGGCGGCGGCGATCTCGTCGGGTTCACCGGCGCGGCCCAGCGGGATGCGACCGACCGCGGATTCGGCGCGGTCGGGCACCCCGGAGTCGGCGTGGATGTCGGTGCGCACGATGCCGGGGGCGACGGCGTTGACCCGGATGCCCTTCGGGGCGAGTTCCTTGGCCAGGCCGACGGTGAGGGTGTCGGTGGCGGCCTTCACGGCGGCGTAGTGCACGTACTCCCCCGGGCTGCCGAGGGTCGCCGCCGCCGACGACACGTTGACGATCGCCCCACCGTCGGTGAGCAGCCGGGCGGCCTGCTGGGCGCAGAGGACGTAGCCGACGAGGTTGACGTCGACGACCCGGCGCAGGTCCTCGACGCGCAGTTCGGTGAACGGCCCGATGAGACTGGTGACGCCGGCGTTGTTGACCAGGCCGGTGAGGGGGCCGAGCTGAGCTGCCGCGTCGAACAGGGCGCGCACCTGCTCGGGGTCGGTGGTGTCGGCGCGTACCGCGACGGCCTGTGCGCCGGCGGCCCGCAGGTCGGCCAGGACGGCGGTGGCGGCGGCCTCGTCGCGGCGGTAGCACAGGGCGACGTGGTGGCCGGCGGCGGCGAGCCGGCGGGCGGTGGCCGCGCCGATGCCCCGGCCGCCGCCGGTGATGACGGTGACGGGTGCCACGGTGCCTCCCAGAGTCTGCGAAAGGGTTGTGCCGACGCTACCGTGACCGGCGCGGGACGGTCGTCGAGAGGAGAGTCACATGCGGCGCGCGTTGGTGCTCGGCGGTGGCGGGGTGACGGGGGTGGCCTGGGAGTTGGGGCTGCTGGCCGGGTTGGTGCAGCGGGGCGTTGCGGTCACCGAGGCGGATCTGGTGGTGGGCACGTCGGCGGGTTCGGTGGTTGGCGCCCAGGTGTGCTCCGGGTTGCCCGTCGAGGGCCTCTACGCCGAGCAGGTGGCGCCGCCGACCGGTGAGCTGGCCGCGCGGTTGGGGTTCGCGGCGTTGGCGCGGCTGGTCTGGGCCGGTGGTCGGACCCGCGACGCGGTGCGCTCGCGGGCGCGGATCGGCGCGATGGCGGTGGCGGCGCGTACCCAGTCGGAGGCGTCGCGACGCGCGGTGATCGAGGCCCGTCTGCCGGTCCGGGAGTGGCCGCGGCGGCGGCTGCTGATCACGGCGGTGGACGCGTCGTCCGGGGAGTTCGTGGTGTTCGACAGCGACAGCGGGGTGTCCCTGGTGGACGCGGTGGGCGCGAGTTGCGCGGTGCCCGGGGTGTGGCCGCCGGTGACGATCGGCGCGCGCCGTTTCGTCGACGGTGGGATGCGCTCGACGGTGAACGCGGACCTGGCGGCGGGCGCGCGCAGGGTGCTGGTGCTCGCGCCGACGTCGGCGGCGTTCGGGCCGATGCCGCGGCTTTCGGCGCAGGTGGACGGGTTGCGGGCGGCCGGGTCGCAGGTGGTGGTGGTGACCCCGGACGCGGCGGCGCGCACAGCTATCGGCCGTAACGTGCTGGACCCGGCGCGGCGGGCGGGCGCGGCGCGGGCTGGGCGGGCCCAGGCCGACGTGGTGGCCGACGAGGTGACGACGCTCTGGGCGTGATCGCTTACGCTCACCGCGCGGTCGATCAGACGATGGAGGTGCGCGGTGGCGGGTGTGAGTGTCGGCGACGTGGTGCAGGATTTCGAGCTGCCGGATGAGACGGGCACGCCGCGGCGGCTGTCGGAGTTCCTGGCGGGCGGGCCGGTGGTGCTGTTCTTCTACCCGGCGGCGATGACCCGGGGGTGCACGGCGGAGAGCTGCCACTTCCGTGACCTGGCGGCCGAGTTCACGGCGCTGGGCGCGTCGCGGGTGGGCATCAGCCGCGACCCGGTGGCGAAGCAGGCCGAGTTCTCGAAACTGCACGGCTTCGACTATCCGCTGCTGTCGGACGCCGACGGGGCGGTGGCGCAACAGTTCGGGGTCAAGCGGCGGGTGCCGTTGGGGCCGTTGAGCATGAAGCGGATGACGTTCGTGATCGGCGTCGACCGGCGGGTCGTCGAAGTGATCCACAGCGAGGTCAGCATGAACGACCACGCCGACCGGGCACTGCGGGCGCTGGGGGGCTGACCGGGGTGTGAGCCCCGTGCGGCGGGTGTCGCAGCCGGCTGGTATCAAGACAGCAATCAAACAGGTGTACGGAAGAGGGTAGTGATGGATGCCGGCCAGGGTTTGTCCACTAGCGAGGTGCAGAGCATCCGGGAGGCGTTGGCGGCCGGGCGTAAACCGCGGGTGGTGTTCACCGCCGCGGCGGGCCAGATCGCCGGTCAGGTCGGTCAGGTGATCGAGCTGACCGACCCCGAGGTGTCCGACGAGTTCGTGGTGGTGCGTTTCGGTCGCGACGAGCTGCCGTTCTCCCCCGCCGACCTAGCCGTGGCGCCCAAGGGCGTCACCCGTCGGGTGGTCGAGCCGAAGCCGGAGCCCGAGCCCGAGCCACCCGCGGTGGCCGCGCCGGAGTTCGTGTTGGACACGCCGCGGGTGCCCGCGCAGCGACAGGAGGAGCCGAAGGTGGAGCAGACGGAGAAGCCGCCGGCGCGGCGGGCGGTCAAGGCCGTCAAGTCGAAGGGCCCCGCGGGTCTCACCGTCACCTTGGCGTACGCCGACGGCGAGTGGACCGTCGCGGCGCAGCAGGGCAGCAAGGCCCTGGCGAAGCCGTACGTGGTGAAGCCTGCGGAGGCGTTGAGGATGGTGGCCCTGGTCGACGTGCCGGGGGTGCAGGAGGCGGTGGAGCAGATCCTCGGCTCCGAGCGGGCCGAGGCGGAGCAGCAGGCCGAGAAGCTGCGCGCCGAGCTGGCCGAGATCGAGGTCCGGCTGGCGGAGTTGCGCGAGGCCCGCTGAGGGCGTGCTTCAGATGGTGGGCAGCTCGTCGAGCATGTCCAGCGGTATCGGCCTCCTTCGGCCGATACCGCTCGATGGCGGGGGTTGGCGCCTGCTCAGTCCTCGTCCTGCCATCTGCGCAGATCCGTCTGGTCGTGATAGGGCATGCGGTCCGGCGTGGTGATGAATTCCATCGTCGTGCCCCAGGGCATGCGGCAGTAGCAGACCTTGTTTCCAGGACCTTGCTCGGTGGTGTAGGGAATTGGGCGAGGCTCCGTCAGTGGGGTGCCACCGGCCCTTGTGAAGCGTGCCACCGATGCGTCGATGTCGTCGGTGTAGAGACCGAAGTGCGTGATGCCGAAGTCGCTCGGTCGGACCGGCTGGGCTTGTTCGGGGCCGTGCATTTCGAAGAGTTCAAAATCAGGTCCGTTTCCGATCTTGACCATCGCCTGCGCGCGCACCATCGTTCCAGGGAAAGCACCCACCGCCCGTTCGAATTCGGGTCCCTGCCGGGGCGGATCCTGCGGTCCGAAGGACTGATAGATCACCTGACCGCCGAAAGCCTCCACGAAGAACGATTTCGCGGCTTCGATGTCGGGCACCGTGATACCGATATGATTCACGCCGCGAATGACGGGTGCGGTCATGACAGTTTCCCTTCTTTTTCGATCGATCGGGATAGGTGCTGGCGCAACGCGCCCGCGGTGTCACGATCTTCCCGGCCCACGACGGCGCGGTCGCAGATTTTCACGTGGCCCTGAGGAGATCGATCAGAGCGGCCGCGACCTCATCCGGCCGTTCTTCCGGGACATAGTGGCTGCACCGCGCGATCGAGCCGCCCGTCACATTGCTGGCGAACTCCTTGAGCATCGGCACCATCTGCGCACCGAAGCGCTGATCCCCGCCGAGGCCCAGCACCGGTATCGTGAGCGGCTGCTTCTTGTACTCGAGCGCGGCCGCGTGGTCGGCGGTGAGGGTCCGATACCACTCCATGCCGCCGCGGGTGCGGCCCGGCAGCGCCATCGCTGTCGCGTAGATGTCGATGTCCGCCGGATCGAAGGTGCTGTGGTCGTAGAACCGCTCAGCCATGAAGGCTGAGATGTACTCGTACTCGCGGCCATGGATCAGGCGCTCTGGTAGATCCCGGTTCATGTGGAAGCTGAAGTGCCAGAGCTTCGCGATCGCCGCGTCCCATCCGGTCCAGCCGGGAAGCGGAACGTCGAGGACGGCCAGGTGGGTGACAGCGTCCCGGTAGATGGCGGCCTGCGGCAGGGCGACCATCCCGCCGATGTCATGTCCACACACGGCGTAGCGTTCATGCCCCAGGGCAACCATGACGTCGTGCGCGTCGCGCGCCATCGTCGCCTTGTCGTAGCCGTCCGGCGGGCAGTCGGAAAAGCCCGCGCCCCGCAGATCGATGGCCACCACGCTGAAATGCTCGGCCAGCAGCGGCATCACGCTGTGCCATCCCCACCATGTCTCCGGCCAGCCGTGGAACAGGAGGATCGGTGGGCCGGAGCCTCCCGTGACAGCGTTGATCCTGATGCCATTCGCCGGCACCAGTTGCTGGGTGAACCCCTCCACAGTTGCGATCATGATCGCTTCCCAGTCAGATGTTGACGGTCAACCTGAACTCACGGCCACCGCTGGGGGCTGGTCACAATTCGTGACGATCGTGATGTCGCGCCAGGCGTCGATATCGCTGCGGAAGGCAGCCAGCCTTCGCTCGGCGATCGAGCGCGACGATCGAGCCGAGGTGCGGTCAGGCGACGCAAAGCCGTCGCCGCCACGAACCGTCAGACCGGCCATGATCGGCCCGGTCCTTACGCGTCTGCGATGAAGCTACCGCGACCAGATCGGTTCCGAGCACGTAACTGGCGAAGTCCCGGGTGAGGGCGTGTGGGAAGGGCTCCTGCGGGCGGCATGACCTCGGTGATCCGGACCGGCGGGGTGGCGCGCCATCTTCGTGTCGTGGCTGCCCCTTGGATCTGACCCATGCCCAGTGGCGCGCGGTGCCGGGTGGCGGGTTGCCCGTGGGGGCGGGTCAGGGCCGGCTGTGGTGGTGCAGCAGTCGGGTGAGCAGGTGTGTCAACTGCTCGCGCTCGGTGGTGGACAGCGGGGTGAGCAGGTCGTCCTGGACGCGGTCGAGGGTCACGCCCATCCGGCGGGCCTCGTCGGCGCCGGCGCCGGTGGCGCTGATGACGTTGCGTCGGCGATCGGCCGGGTCGGGGGCACGCACCACGAGCCCTCGGCCGGCCAGGTCGTTGACGGCGGCCACCACGTCGCTGCGGTCGATGCCGCAGCGCCGGCCGAGATCGGCCTGACTCGCCGGGCCTTGCTCGGCCAGGGTGGCGAGCAGCCGGTAGTGGTAGCCGCGCAGGTCGTGCGCGGCGAAGCCCTCGCTGAGCAGGCGGGTGGCGTGGCTGGCGGTCTGGTTGAGCAGCCAGCTCGGGGTGGTGCTGAGCCCGGCCGGTGACTGCGGGGCCGCGTGATCCATGGGCGCAGCCTACCAGGAATCGTTGGCGCGACCCACGATCGGATGTTACGTTGGCTCAACCAACGTTGGCCGTGCCAACGTTTTGAAGGAGGTGTCATGTCCACCGTCCCCACCCTCAGCGGCCAGGTCATCGGCCAGGCCCACTACGCCACCCGGGCCCTGCTCGAACGAGCCACCGCTGCCCTCGGCGTCGAGTTCAACCAGATGCTCGCCCTCAACGTCCTCGCCAACGGCCCGACCGCACCGGCGCATCCCTCACCCAGCGGATCACCAGCACACTCAAGGTCGACGAGCAGGAGGTACAACGGGTGCTCGCCAGCCTCGTCGACGCGAACCTGGCCCAGATCGACCACGACACCGACACGCCACGGCTGCGGCTCACCGACGCCGGCCACGCCGTGCAGGCCCGCATCGTCGACGCCGTCGCGGACCTCAGCGTCCGCCTCTACGCGGACATCCCCGCCGACGACGCGAGCGCCGCCGCCCGGGCGCTCACAGCGGTCACCCGGCGCGCCAACGCCGAACTGGCAGCGACCCCGACCTGACCGCGCGCCCGACGGTGAGTCGGAGCGGGCGTGTCGGCAGCGGCCCGGTGCCGGGACCGGACGATCAGAAGTAGTCGAGCAGCTGCGCCGGGCCGCCGACCCCCAACAGGTCAAGGGCTGCCGGGTCGGCGTCACCGGCGCACTCCAGCAGGCCGGCCTGCGCCACCGACCGGGCCCGCGCCGCCCCGGCGTAGAGCAGCGCGAAACCGCGGACGTCCAACCGCAGTTCCGCCTCGCCGTCGGCGCGGGTCAGCTCGGCGGCGCCGTCGGCGACGGTCAACCGCCACGTGCCGGTGTTCCAACCGGCGAGCGGGTCGGTGAGGTGGAAGACCACGGCGCCCCGGGCGTGGGCGGGCCAACCCCGCGCGCTGACCGCCCGGACCACGTCCACCGGCCGGTGCATCCACACGTCCCGCTCGTGGTCGCGGGCCGACTCCAACGGCAGCTGGACGCTCACCGCGTCACCGTCGAGCGGGCACAGTCGCAGGGTCGGCGCGACGCTTGCCCAACTGCCGAGCACCCCGACGAGTTCCCGGGCCGCGTCGGCGCTGACGGCCAGCGCCTCGTCGACGGTGAGCACCGAGTCGGCCCCGTAGCCGAGGCCCCGCTGCCAGGTGGCGTACCCGACCAACTCACCGTCGGCCTCGACGAGGGTGACCCCGTCGCCGGGCAGACCGGGATCGCCGGCGTCGAACAGCTCACCCCGGCGGGTCAGCATGCCGTTGCGGTGCCTGGTGACCCGCTCGTAGAGGGCGGCGACGGCCGGCAGGTCGGCCGGCGTGCCGGCCCGGACGGTGAGGTGCGACGCGGGCCGGTGTCGGGGCAACGCGGCGGTGGCCAGATCGACGGTACGCAGCACCCCGGCGGACTCCCATCCGCAGGCCCGGTACGGGGCGGCGACGGTCGGGTAGAGCGCACTGATCGCCGCCCCCCGGTCGCGGGCCCCGGACAGCAGGGCGGTGAGCAGGGCGCGAGCCACACCCCGACCACGAGCCTCCGGTGCGACGGCCACCCCGGCCACGTCGGCGGCGGCCACCGCCCGCCCGGACCACCACTGGTCATGGTGCAGGTCGACAGCCTTGCCGACCAGGCGACCGGCGTCGTCGAACGCGCCGTAGCGGGTCAGGCCGGGCGCCGGGGCGGGCGCGGGTGGCGGGCGCTGCGGGTCGGAGCCGAACGCAAACCGGCCCAGCTCCCCGGCGGCGTCGAGGTCGTCGGTGGTGAGTTCGCGTACGTGCACGGTGGCGGGCATCGGCACACCGTAGCGGCAGGGCCTCCCGCAAACCGCAGATTTTCGACCAGCCCGCCGCCCTCCCCTACCCCGTCGATCATGGAGTTGTGGTGGGCGTCAAAACACCCGTCACCACACCAAAACCGGCACCACAACTCCATGATCGACTGAGTCGACCCGCGATCTTGCACTTACTGTCGCGGCATAAGGGATATTCGATGCATCTCGGCAACAGGAACCGCAAGATCGGCGGGGGCGGGGGTGGGGGTGGGGGTGGGGGTGGGGGTGGGGGTCTGTCGGTCAGTGTTGCGGGATGTTGGCCACGCCGATGCGCTTGCGGAACACCCAGTAGGTCCACCCCTGGTAGGCAAGCACCACCGGGGTGAAGATCACCGCCACCCAGGTCATGATCTTCAGGGTGTACGGGGTGGACGCGGCGTTGGTGGCAGTCAGCGTGCCGGCGGTGTCCAGGGTGGAGGGCAGCACGTTCGGGAACAGCGCCGCGAACACCGTCGCCACGGCCAGACCGATCGCCACTGCGGTGCCGGTGAACGCCCAGCCCTCCCGGCGTACCCGGGCGGCGGCCACCGCACCGAGCAGCGCGAGGGCCGCGCCGACGGCGAGCACCACGGCGGCCGCGCTGGAGCGGATGCTCAGCGTCCAGGTGAGGAACCCGACGGCGAGCACGGCGGTGCCCGCCCCCAGGCGCACCGCGAGCGCGCCCGCGCGCTCGCGGACGTCGCCTGTCGTCTTCAGGGCGAGGAACACCGCGCCGTGGGTGAGGAACAGCGCGAGGGTGGTCGCGCCACCCAGCAGGGCGTACGGGTTGAGCAGGTTCAGCAGACCGCCGACGTACTCGTGGTCGGCGTCCAGTGGCACACCGCGCAGGATGTTGGCGAAGACGACGCCCCAGAGGATCGCCGGCAGCAGCGAGCCGACCACGATCGCGGTGTCCCAGCGGCGCTTCCAGGACACCTCGGGGCGCTTGTGCCGGTATTCGAAGGCGACGCCCCGGGCGATCAGGGCCAGCAGGATCAGCAGCAGTGGCAGATAGAAACCGGAGAAGAGGGTGGCGTACCACTCGGGGAACGCGGCGAACATCGCGCCGCCGGCGGTGATCAGCCACACCTCGTTGCCGTCCCAGACCGGGCCGATGGTGTTGATCAGGACGCGGCGTTCCCGGTCGTCGCGGCCGAGCACGGGCAGCAGCATGCCGACGCCGAAGTCGAAGCCCTCCAGGATGAAGTACCCGGTGAACAGCACGGCGACGAGGAGAAACCAGATGGTGGTCAGTTCCACGATGGGCTCCGGGACTCAGTAGGCGAAGGCGAGCGGGCGCTCGGCGTCGTCGGTGTCGTCGGTGGGGGGTTGCTCGCTGACGTCCGGCACACCGGCCTTGGCGTAGCGCAGCAGCAGCTTGACCTCGATCACGGCGAGGGTGGCGTAGATCAGCGTGAAGGCGGTGAACGAGGTGAGCACCTCGGCAAGCGAGACGCTGCGGGACACCCCGTTGCGGGTGAGCATCTCGCCGAAGACGATCCACGGTTGGCGACCCATCTCGGTGAAGATCCAACCGAACGAGTTGGCCACCAGCGGCAGTACCGGCATGGCCAGCCCGGCGCGCAGCAGCCACTTGCTGCTCGGGGTGCGGCCCTTGCGCTGGCTCCAGAGCACCAGCAGCGCGATAGCGCCGGCCGCCATCCCGAAGGCGATCATGAAGCGGAAGCTCCAGTAGGTGACCGGGATGATCGGGGTGTAGCTGCCCGCGCCGTACTGGGTGGCGTACTGGGCCTGGAGGTCGTTGATGCCGTGCACGGTGCCGTGCGGGTCGCCGGTGCCCAGATACGACAGCAGGTACGGGATCTTGAGGGCGAACACCTCGCGGCTGCCGTCGAGGCTGCCGATGGTGAGCACGGAGAACGAGGCGGGACTCTCGGTGGTGTAGAGGCCCTCGGCGGCGGCCATCTTCATCGGCTGCACGTCCGTCATGATCTTGCCCTGGATGTCGCCGGTGAACAGCACGGCGGCGGAGGCGACCAGGACCACCCACGAGCCGAACTTCGTGGCGAAGCGGTACGCGCCGGTGTCGGCGGAGTCGCGGTTGCGGATGACGTGCCAGAGGCCGACCGCGACGATCAGCGAGCCGGCGACCAGGAACGAACCGGCCAGGGTGTGCGGGAAGGTGATCAGGGCGACCTTGTTGGTCAGCACGGCCGGAAAGTCGGTCAACTCGGCGCGTCCGCTGTCGGGGTTGATCCGGTAGCCGACCGGGTTCTGCATGAACGAGTTCGCGGCGAGGATGAAGTACGCGCTGAGGTTGGTGCCGATGGCGGCGGCCCAGATGCTGGCCAGGTGCGCCCGCTTGGGCAGCCGGTCCCAGCCGAAGATCCACAGGCCGATGAACGTGGATTCGAGGAAGAACGCGACGAGCGCCTCGATGGCCAGGGGCGCGCCGAAGATGTCGCCGACGAAGCGGGAGTAGTCGCTCCAGTTCATGCCGAACTGGAACTCCTGCACGATGCCGGTGACCACGCCCATGGCGAAGTTGATCAGGAACAGCTTGCCGTAGAACTTGGTCAGCTTGAGGTAGCGCTCGTTGCCGGTCCGGTGCCACATCGTCTGCAGGATGGCCACCAACACGGAGAGCCCGATGGTCAACGGCACGAAGAGGAAGTGGTAGACGGTGGTGACACCGAACTGCCAGCGGGCAACGTCCAACGCGTCCACCTGAAACCCCCAACCATTCGTACTACGAGACGTAGTAAATACTACTGCTCGTCGTAGATGGTGGGGTGTCCCGCACCCGCCCGGCACCAATGACCCTGATCACCCGACCCGCCCTCGCGACCCCGCCGACGCGTGCGACGATGGCGCGCTGATGAACACCGCACACACCACCTGGCAGCCGCCGCTGATCTGGCGTGCAGCCCTGCTGCTGGCCCGTGGCCTGGTCGGCCTGCTCGCCCGCCTCGAGGTCACCGGTGACGTACCGGCGCACCTGCGACGCGGCCCACTGGTGCTGACCGCCAACCACATCAGCCCGTTCGACCCGGTGGTGATGGCCGCCGCCTGCCAGACCCGCGGCATCGCCCCACGGATCATGGCGACCGCCGGGCTGTTCCGCGTCCCGGTGTTCGGCGCCGCCATGCGCCACGCCGGGCACATCCGGGTCGACCGGGGCACCAGCGCCGTCCACCAGGCCCTCGACGACGCCGCCACCGCCGTCGCCCGCGGCTCGGTGATCCTCATCTACCCCGAGGGGCGCATCGGCCTGGACCCCGGCCTGTGGCCCGAACGCGGCAAGACCGGTGCCGCCCGGCTCGCCCTGGCCTGCGGCGCCCCCGTCGTCCCGGTCGCCCAGTGGGGCTCGCACGAGGTGCTGCCCTACCAGGCGCCCCGCGGAATGCTGCGTGGCATCGCCCGCTCGCTGCGGCGACGACCGGTGATCCGCGTGCACTTCGGCACCCCCGTCGACCTGGGCGAGACGGCGGCGGCCAACCCCGGCGCGGCTCGCCGCGCCACCGACCGCATCATCGACGCGCTCACCGACACCCTCGCCCCGCTGCGCCCCGACGAGCCGGACCTGCCCCGCCATGTCGACCCGGGCCGCCCCGTCGACCTCACCCGGGCGCACCGCCGCCGTTCGTCCTGAAGACGGCGCCGAGATCGGTCAGCCTGAGCAGTAACCGCCACGAAAGAGGAGATCATGAGCGAGCAGACGGTACTGATCACCGGCACGTCCACCGGCATCGGCCTGGAGATCGCGCTGGGCTGCGCGCGGGCCGGCTGGCGGACCGTCGCCACCATGCGCGACGTCGCCCGCGCCGACCGCCTGCGCGAGGCGGCCGACGCCGCCGCGGTCGCCGACCTGATCGACGTACGCCCACTCGACGTCACCGACCCGGCCTCGGTCAACGGCTGCGTCGACGAGGTGATCGGCGCGTACGGCCGGCTCGACGCCGTGGTCAACAACGCTGGCGCCGGTCACGTCGGCACCCTGGAACTGGAGGCCGTCGAGGACGTGCGCGCGGTCATGGAGGTCAACTTCTTCGGCGTACTGCACGTCAGCCGCGCCGCCCTGCCCCACCTGCGGGCCAGCCGGGGCCGACTGGTCACCGTGTCCAGCGTCGGCGGGGTCGTGGGGCAGCCGTTCAACGAGGCGTACTGCGCGGCGAAGTTCGCCGTCGAGGGATACATGGAGTCCCTCGCCCCGCTCGCGGCGACCACCGGCGTACGGGTCACCGTCGTCGAACCGGGTGCGGTGGCCAGCGAGTTCGTCGCCAACGTCGGCATCGACGCCGACGCCGCGATCGCCGCCGCCGGGGTGTACGGGCCGGCACTGCGCGCGTATCTGGCCCGTACCGGGCAGGCGTTCGCCGCCGCGCAGTCCCCCGCCGACGCCGCAGCGGCGGTGCTCGACGTGCTGACCGACCCGACGCCGCCGGTGCGGGCACAGACCTCCGACGGGGCCCGGCAGTTCGTCGGAGTCAAGCTCGCCGACCTCGACGGGGCCGCGGTGGCCCGGCTGACCGGCGGCTGGCTGGCCTGACGCCGAGCGCGAGCAGCGGCGGCCGCCGGACAGCCGGCCCGGTGACAGTGCTGCGGAGTTGGTGGTGGGGGCACCCGGTGCCGCCACGATCGCCCACCACGAACTAGGTGATCTTCGCCGGCAGGCCACCCGCGCTCCACCGACGGCAGGCATACTGCGTCGCGTGCTGACCCGACCCGGCTACCTCGACGCGCCCGCGCCGCTGGCGTTCGCCCACCGGGGCGGGGCGGCCGAGGGCGACGAGAACACCACCGAGGCGTTCGCCCGGGCCGTCGGGCTGGGTTACCGGTACGTGGAGACCGACGTGCACGCCACCGCCGACGGCGTGGCGGTGATCTTCCACGATCCGACGCTGCGCCGGGTCACCGGTGAGGCGGGGCGCATCGCCGAGATGAGCTGGGCCGACCTCGCCTCGGTACGCGTCGGCGGTGCTGCTGTCGTACCCCGGCTCGACGAGGTGTTGGGGGCGTGGCCGCAGGTCCGCTTCAACATCGACGTGAAGGCCGACGGCGGTGTCGAGCCGACGGTCGCGACAGTGACCAGGGCCGGTGCCGGTGACCGGGTGCTGCTCGCCTCGTTCAGCGACGCCCGGCTGACCCGCATGCGGGCGCTCACCGAGGGACGGGTCGCCACCAGTTTGGGCATGCGCGGCGTGGCCCGGCTGCGGCTCGCCTCCCTGCACGGACGGCCGCTGCGGCTGCCACCGTCGGTGGTCGCCGCGCAGGTGCCGCCCCGCTACGGGCGGGTGCCGGTGGTGGACCGGCGGTTCCTGGACTACTGCCACCGACTGGGCTTGCAGGTGCACGTCTGGACGATCGACGAACCAGCCCAGATGCACGAGTTACTGGATCGTGGTGTGGATGGCATCATGACCGATCACGTCGGCGTGCTGCGCGACGTCTACCGCAGCCGCGGCCACTGGGCCGCCTGAGGACCGAAGGACCCCCGATGGCCGAGACCGTGACCCCCACGGTGGACGACACCCCGCCTCCGGCGAGCACCCGCCGAGAGCGGCGCGGCTGGTACATCTACGACTGGGCGAACTCCGCGTTCCAGACCACCGTCATCACGGTGTTCCTGGGGCCGTTCATCACCACCGTCGCCGAGTTGGCCGCCGGGTGCGAGTTGGGCGCGGACACCTGCGACGGGTACGTGCACCCGCTGGGCATCCGGGTGGCGGCCGGGTCCTACTACCCGTACCTGATCTCGCTGTCGGTGTTCCTCACCGTGTTCGTGCTGCCGGTGATCGGGGCGATCGCCGACCGGTCGGCGCACAAGAAGCGGCTGCTCGGCGGCGCCGCGTTCACCGGTGCCGGCGCGACCATCGCGATGATCTTCGTCACCGGTGACCGTTACCTGCTCGGCGGGGCGCTCTTCCTGGTCGCCAACATCTCCTTCGGCGCGGCCGTCGTGGTCTACAACTCGTTCCTGCCGCAGCTCGGCGGCCCTGACGAACGCGACGGCATCTCCAGCCGCGGCTGGGCGCTGGGCTACCTGGGTGGCGGCCTGTTGCTGGCGTTCAACCTGGTCGCTGTCACAGTGTTCAGCGAGGACGACAACCCGCAGCGCACCTTGGATCTGGCCCGCTGGTCGATCGTCTCGGCCGGGGTGTGGTGGGCGGTGTTCACCCTGGTGCCGCTGCGTTGGCTGCGGGAACGCCCTCCCAGCGCGGCGGCGGTGTCGGGCCGGCGGGGCAACGTGCTCATCGACGGGTTCCGGCAGTTGGGCCGCACCCTGCGCGAGATCAAGGCGTACCCGTTGACGCTGTTCTTCCTGTTGGCGTTCCTGGTCTACAACGACGGCATCCAGACCGTCATCACCCTGGCGAGTCAGTACGGGACCGAGGAACTGCGCCTGGAGCAGAGCACCCTGATCATCACCATCCTGCTGGTGCAGTTCCTCGCGTTCGGGGGCGCGCTGAGCCTCGGCGCGTTGGCCCGGCACATCGGCGCGTGGAAGACAGTGCTGCTCAGCCTGGTGCTCTGGACCGGTGTGATCATCGGCGCGTTCCGGTTGCCGGCGGAGGCGCCGGTGCCGTTCATGGTCCTCGGCGCGGCCATCGGCCTGGTCCTCGGCGGCAGCCAGGCGCTGAGCCGGTCGCTGTTCAGCCAGCTCATCCCGGCCGGCAAAGAGGGCGAGTACTACGGCTTCTACGAGATCAGCGACAAGGGCACCAGCTGGCTGGGCCCGCTCGCCTTCGGCCTGGTGTTCCAACTCACCGCCTCGTACCGGGTGGGCCTGGTCTCACTGCTGATCTTCTTCGTGGTCGGGTTCCTGCTCCTGGCCGCCGTACCGATCCGCCGTGCCATCGTCGCGGCGGGCAACACGCCACCGCGGGTGCTCTGAGCACGCATCCCGCACCCGACAGATCAGCCGCGACCGATCGGCTAGGCTGCCCGACCGTGACTGACGACGCCACCACCGCCCCGACCTGCCTCGCCCACCCGTTCGCCGGCCAGCCGCACGCTCCGGCCGGGTGCGCGGCGGCGCGCGGGCTGGACGGGCGTCCGGTGCACGCGGCGGCGTTGAAGTTCTTCTGGGGGCCGATGGACTGCGGCAAGTCCACGATGGCGTTGCAGATGAACTACAACCACGCCCGGCAGGGGCGGCGCGGGCTGGTCACCACCCGCATCGACCGTTCGCTGGGTCCGCAGGTCACCACCCGCATCGGCCTGGCCCACGAGGCCATCGAGGTCACCGACGACCTGGACCTGCGGGCCCTGGTGCGCGGCCGGTGGGCCGACGGGGTACGCGTCGACTACCTGATCTGCGACGAGGCGTGCTTCTACACCGTCGAGCACGTCGAGCAGATGGCCGAGCTGGTCGACAGCTACGACGTCGACGTGTTCGCGTTCGGCCTGGCCACCGACTTCCGGTCGCGGATGTTCCCCGCCGCGCAACGCCTGTTCGAGCTGGCCGACGAGGTGGCCCGCATCCAGGTCGAGGTGCTCTGCTGGTGTGGCCGCGAAGGGCTGCTCAACGCCCGGGTCGTCGACGGGCGGGTCGTCCGGGAGGGCGCTCAGGTCGTCATCGGTGACACTGTCGACACCGCCGAGGTGCGCTACCAGGTGCTGTGCCGCCGGCACTACCGCAGCGGCGACCTCGGCCCCCGCGACTGAGCCGCCAGTGACCGGTGCCGGTCGCTCAGGATCACGGCGACAGTCACCGCCAACGCCGCTGCGGCGCACACCGCGACGGGCACCTCCAGCCACACACCGGCCGGCATCAACGCCAACAGGACCACCACCGCCGTGACCCGGCTGGTCGGCAGTGTCCGCCACAGCAGCGCCTTGTAGGCGGCGTGCCCGGCCAGGAACAACGCGGGACCACCGAGGGTGAGCAGCACGTCGACGGTGGTGGCCGGCGCGCCCGGCTCCCGCAGCAACCGTTCGTCGGCCGCCGACGCGACGACGACCCCGGCGACGATCACCGGGTGCAGGAAGTTGAACGCGACTCGGCTCAACGCGCCGGTGCGTTCTCCGGCCTGGGCGATGACCTCCGTGGCGGCCGGGGCCGAGCGGGCGAAGTACACCCACCACAGCGCCACCGAACCGCCGAACGCCAGCAGGAACGCCCCGGACGTCACCAGGTCCACGTGCGACGTGAGGGTGCTGCCGGTGACCAGGATCGACTCCCCCAACGCGATCAGGACGAACGCCGCGCACCGCTCGGCCAGGTGCCCGCCCTCCACCATCCACCGCTCGGGTCGGCTGCGTCCGCGCCTCGGCAGCGGATAGCCGGTCGAGAGGCCGACCACCTCGATCACGATCACCGCCGCCCACACCGTGTCCCGGGCGGCCCCGCCGACCAGACCACCGAGGACCACGAGGACCGACGTCCCGGTGATCCACGGCAGCGACTGCTGAAAACCGGCCACCAGCCACGGGCTGCCCTGCACCGCCCACAACGAGAACAGGGTGCGGCCCACCTGCACGATCACGTAGACGAGCGCGAAGAGCAGACCGGTCGAGCCGAACGCCTGCGGGATCGCCGCCGACAACAACAGGCTGCCCAGCCCCACCCCGATCAACATCGTCCGCACCGGCCCCTGGTCCGGTCGCAACCAGTTGGTCAGCCAGGTGGTGTAGACCCAGACGAACCACACCAGCGCCAGCAACAGGCCGGTACGCCCGGCGCCCCGCCAGTCCGGGTGCGCGATCAGGTAGTGCGACAACTGGGTGATGGTGAAGATGAAGACCAGGTCGAAGAACAGTTCCGTCGAGGTGGTCGGCTGCACCCCCTCGCGGGGTCGCAGCAACTGCGGGCGTACCGGGGTGGCTTCCGGGGGTTCAGAAGGGGTCACCGCACACCCGCCAGTTGCCGTCCTCGCGGACCACCGGCAGGCGACGTTCCTCGCTGAGCCCGCCGTCACGGGTCACCTTCACTGTCACAGTGCCCTGCGGTCGTCCGCTGCGGGTGGCGACCGACACGTCGGTGATCTCGTAGTCGGTGACCATCGGCGGTGTCCGCACCCAACTGGTGAAACCGATCGCGCTCCACCGGCTGCGCGCGTCCTGGCAGAGCCGTTCGTACGCCCCGTCGCTGTCACCCAGGGCCACCTCGCTGAGGAAACCGTCGGCGGTCTCCCGGATCGGGCCGGCGGCCTGCCGCACGGTCTGCAGGTTCCAGGCGCCCAGCCCGGCCACCCCCACGCAGCACAGCGCCACGCCGAACCCGGCGAACGCCAACCCGGTGCGCATCGGGCGGTGACGCCGGGCCGGTCGGCTCCACGACTGGCCCGCACCCACGACTACCGACCGTAGAGAACCCCCTCACGCCGACGGGCGACAAGCCGGAAACTGGGTGCGCCGGACGGGCGGGTGTGCCCTGTTCCCGGCGGCCCCGCATCGTCTAACGTCGGCGCAGACCCCCCGAGCAGTGCCAGGAGCCGATCGATGAGCCGCTTCGTGCAGCCGGTACCACCCCCCGTCGACCCGTACGCCGGCGATGGCCTGCTGCGGTCCTGGCTGGAGCGTCACCTCGGCCCGGGTGGGCACGCGGCCGCGAAGGGCCGTCTCGCGGACCTGGCCGCCGACGTCACCGGGCCGCTGCGCGCGGCGCACGCCGACGCGGAGGCGCACCCGCCGACGCTGGTCCGCTACGACGCGTGGGGCGCGCGCGTCGACCGCGTCGACACGTCCGCCGGTTGGCAGGCGCAGCGCGCCGCCGCCGCCCGGCACGCCGTGGTCGCGCTGCCCTACCTGCCGGACGCCAGGGGCACCTGGGGTGCCGCCGCGCGGGTGGTGCAACACGCCCTGCTGCACCTGTACGGGCCGGAGTCGGCCACGTTCTCCTGCCCGGTGGCGATGGCCGACGGGGCGGCGGCGCTGCTCAGCCAGCCCGACGTCGACGCAGGGGTCCGCGACGCGTGGCTGCCCCGGCTGATCTCCACCGACCCGGCCACCGCGATCACCAGCGGGCAGTGGATGACCGAGTCGCAGGGCGGCTCCGACCTGGGCCGTTCCAGCACGCTGGGCCGCCCGGCGGCGGACGGGTCGTGGCGGTTGACCGGGGAGAAGTGGTTCTGCTCCGCCGCCGACGCGGCGATGGCGGTGGCGTTGGCCCGCCCGGAGGGCGCCGGGCGGGGCAGCCGGGTGCTCGCCCCGTTCCTCGTTCCCCGGTACGCGGTCGACTCACCGCTCGCCGACGGCGCCGCGCCGGGCGCACCCGCACCGGGTGTCACAGTGCACCGCCTCAAGGACAAGCTCGGCACCCGGGCGCTGCCCACCGCCGAGATCGGCCTGCGCGACGCGTACGCCCTGCCGCTGGGTGACCCGGCGGTGCCCGGTCTGGTCCGGGCGATGACCCTGGTCGTGGTGACCAGGGTGCACAACGCGGCGGCGGCGGCCGGCGGAATGCGACGGGGTCTCGCCTACGCCCGCGCGTACGCCGACGTGCGTCACGTCGCCGGCGGCCCGCTGGCGTCCTCGCCCCTGCACCGCGCCACCCTGGGCACCCTGGCGGTCGACGCGGCGGGCGCGTTCGCCCTCGCCGGGCACGCCTTCGCCCTGCTCGGCCGGGTGGAGGTCGGGGCCGACCCGGAGGCCGCGGCGGAGCTGCGCATCGTGGCCCCGTTGGCGAAGCTGACCACCGGCCGGCTCGCCGTCAGCTCCGCGAGCGAGTACGTGGAGAGCTTCGGTGGGGCCGGCTACGTGGAGGACACCGGCGTGCCCCGGCTGTTGCGTGACGCCCAGGTGCTGCCGATCTGGGAGGGCACCACGAACGTGCTGTCCCTGGACGTGCTGCGCGCGTTGACCCGGGAGGACGCCGGGGCGCCGCTGTTGCGCCGGCTCGCCGCCGCCGTCGACCTGGCTCGACCGCTGTCGCCGGTGCTGGCCGACACCCTGGCCACCGCCGCCGCCCAGTTGGAGGAGACCATCACCGCGGTGACCGTCGACCCGGGCACGGCGGCGGTGCTCGCGGGTGCCCGTGGTCTGGCGTTGCGTCTGGCGTACGCGCTGACCACCGCGTTGCTCGTCGAGCACGCCGCGTGGGGGGACGAGCAGGCCGAGTTGGCCGCCCGGCTGTGGGCGCGACGCTGGCTGCGGCACGAGGAGATCGCCGAGGACGCCCACCATCACCTCGACCTGCTCTGCTGACCAGCCGGCGCGAGCGGACGGGCGGGCGTCGATGACGGTGCTTATCGAGTTGGGTGACGACCGGGGCGTACCCCTGGACGAGCGGCAGGCACCACCGCCGGTGTCCCCGGGTTGGCGGGTGGCGGCGCTGGTGGCCGTCTGCGCGTTGCTCGGCGGCGCCGCCCCGGCCGCGCGTCCGACACCTCAGGTCGGGTTGACGGTGCCGCCGCGGGCGACAGTGCTCGGCGCGGGCCCGCTGTTGCTTGTCGTCGACCCCGATCCGAGCCCGCCGACGCTGAGCGCCTACGACGCGGCCGCGCCGGACGGCCCGCCTCGGTGGCGGGTCACCGTGCCGCCGGCCGCCGGGTGGTTCGCCGAGGTGGCCGGCGACCTGCTCCTGCTTGTCGAACGCGACCAGGTGCGTGGGGCGCGGGCGACCACCGCGCGGTCGATGCGGACCGGCCAGCCGGTGTGGCGGCGACCCGAGCGGGTGTACGCGGCCGGGGACGCGGCGGTCGCGGTGAGCGAGGTGCGCAGCGCCGCCGAACCAGGACGGCGGGTCGAGGGCACTGTGCATGGCGTCGACCAGGCCACCGGCGCGACCCGCTGGTCGGTCCCGCTGCCGTCCACGGCGGTGCTGCGGCCCCTGCCCGGGCGGGTGCTGCTGGTGCAGGACGACGGGCTGACCCGGTTGTTCGACGCCCGCGACGGCACCGAACGCGGGCGGGGTCGGCTGCCCCCGGCCGACTACGGCCCGGACAACCCCCAGGTCGTCGGCGCGCATCTGGTGCTGCGCCATCCCAGCGGCGACGCGGTGGCGCTCACCGGGTACGACCTGCCCGGGCTGGTGCCGCGCTGGCAGGCGTCGGCGCAGCCGGGTGAGCTGACCCTGCGGCCGTGCCAGGGTCTGATCTGCGGGCAGGACGAGCAGGGGCGTTGGGCGATCGACGCGGGCACCGGAGTACGGGTGTGGACGTGGCCGGCCGGGGCGCGCTGGCGCACGGTGCCGGGCCCCCGGAGTGCCACGGAGACCCTTGTGGTGCTGGGGATGGCGGCCGACGGCGGGCGCTCCCTGGTCGCCACCGTGGGACGCGACGGCCGTCGGGTGTTCGCGGTGCTCCCCGCCGGCCTGAGCGACTGCCGACGGGTGGGTGCGGGGTTGATCTGCCGCGACGGCACGGCCCGCTTGACGTTCTGGCCCCTCGACGCCCGCTGACCTCGGTCGCACCCGGCCGAAGTTGTCAGGCCCCGGCGGCATACTGCCGGCGTGACAGCTTCTGCCGACCTCGCGATGGTCAACCTCGACAGTTCCGATCCCGCCGGCCACGCCGCGTTCTACCACGAGGCGCTGGGCTGGGAGGTCACCCACAGCCAACCCGAGTACGCGATGATCAGCTCCGGTGGTGTCTCCATCGGCTTCGGTCTGGTCGAGGGTTACCGGCCGCCGACCTGGCCCGACCAGACCGGTGACAAGCGCTACCACCTGGACCTCTACGTCGACGACCTGGCGGCGGCGGAGGAGAAGTTCGTCGCCGCTGGCGCGTCGAAGCCGGCGTTTCAGCCAGGCGGCGAGCGGTGGGTGGTGCTGCTCGACCCGATAGGGCAGCCGTTCTGCATCTGCCCCCGCCCGCAGGGCTGACGCATCCGGCCCTGCTCGGCCGCTTCGCCAGCGTTGTCAGCCGCGGCGACGGGACCGGGCGGCCCACACCGCGTAGGCGGGGTCACGGTCGAGGTTGTGCCGGTCCCGGTCGTAGCGGCGGGTGGTGCGGGGGTCGGCGTGCCCCATGGCGTCCTGCACGTCCTCCAACGGCACGCCCTCGGAGCGGGCCGTGGTGGCGAAGGCGTGCCGCAGCGAGTGCGGGGACAGCTTCGCCCAGGCCGGGATGCCGGCGGCGCGGGCGAGTCGACGGACCATCCGGAACACCGAGTGTCGGTCCAGCCGCGCGCCGCTGGCGGTGACCAGCAGCGGGCCGGTGAGCTGCGGCACCGGCACGCCGGTGGTGGCGGCCCGCTGGGCCAGGTAGGCATCCAGGGCGTGCCCGGTGCCGGGGGTCAGGGCACGGCGACGCTGTTTGCCGCCCTTACCGACGAAGCGCACGCTGCGGTGGCCGCGTTCGGTGCCCAGGTCGGTCAGGTCCAGCGAGATCAGCTCCCCGACCCGCAGACCCAGGTCGGCGAGGAGCGCGAGCGCCGCCCGATTCCGTACGGCTGTCGGACCGGTGTCCGCATCGGCGGCGCTGAGCAGGGCGTCCACCTCTTCGGGGGTGAGCCCGACGGTGGCGGAGTGGTCCCGGTCGACGCGGGGGCGGTCGGCACCGGAGACCGGGTTGGCCGGCACCGCGCCGAGTTTGACCAGGAAGTCGTACCAACTGGACAGCGCCGAGAGTCGGCGCGCGACGGTCGCCGGGGTCAGCGGGCGGCCGCTGCGGGCGCCGACGCTGCTCTCCAACGCGCGGGCGTACTCGTTGACGTGCAGGAACGTGGCCCGCAGCGGGTCGAGGTCACGCTCGGCGCACCAGGTGAGCCAGCCGGTGACGTCACGCCGGTACGCGTCGCGGGTGTGCTCGGACAGCCGCCGGTTGCGCAGCCACGCCTCGGTGACCTCGACCGGCCCGCTGGGCAGCGCCGGTGGCGCGGGCGGGCGGGCGAGCACCGGAGCGTCGGAGAACACCATGTGAAAAAGGTTCTCAGCCTCGGGTGGGATCGGCGTGCAGGCGCGCCGGTCCCACCCGAGGCCGTCGTGGATCAGGCGTTGATCTGCCGGCGGCCGTCGCCGTTGGCCTTGATGGTCACCCGGCGGGGCTTGGCGCGCTCGGCGACCGGGATGCGCAGCGTCAGCACCCCGTGCTCGTAGCCGGCCTCCAGCTTCTCGGTGTCCAGTGTGTCGCCGAGGAACAGTTGCCGGGTGAAGGTGCCCATCGGGCGTTCGGCGGCGACCAGTTCGACGCCGTCGCCGGCGGGCCTGCGGCGCTCGGCGCGGACGGTGAGCACGTTGCGCTCGACGGTGCAGTCGATGCTGTCCGGGTCGACGCCGGGCAGGTCGAACGCCGCGTAGAAGTGGTCGCCGTCGCGGTAGGCGTCCAGCTGCATCGTCGCGGGACGGGCCGCCGTACCGAAGAACTGCTCGGCGAGCCGGTCGATCTCGCGGAACGGGTCGGTACGCATCAACATGGTCATGCCTCCTCGGATCTCCTGGCCGAAGGTGATGAGTTGAGCCGGTGCGACTCAACTTCCTCTTCTTATTTAGCGCCTCCGGAGGCGAACGTCAACTGCTTCTCGAACCAGTGCTCGGCGTAGGGGCCCCGCGAGTACGCCGGGATCTCCCGGTAGCCGTTGCGGGCGTACAGGGCGCGGGCCTCGACCAGGTCGTGCCGGGTGTCGAGCCGGATCCGGTCGACTCCGGTCGCGAGGGCCCGTTCCTCGACGGCGGCCAGCAGCGCGACGCCCCCACCGGCGCCGCGGTTCTCCGGGCGGACGAACACCCGGGTCAGCTCGGCCCAGCCCGGCTGCCAGCGCAGCCCGGCGCAACCGGCCAGGTCGGAGCCGTGGTGGGCGAGCAGGAGCAGCCCGCTCGGCGCGGTCAGGTCGTCGCTGGGCAGCTCGGCCAGGGCGGCGTCGACCTCGCCGGGCCGAGCCGGGCGCCGGTGATAGCGAACCACCATCTCGCTCATGTACTCGCGCAGCAGGAGCAACGCGTCGGGGTGGTCGGGACGGCTGGTGGCTGTCGTCCAGGTGGGCCGGGCGGTCATGGTCACCAGTCGATCATCACCGCCCGGTCAACGGCTTTACCCCGCCAGCCGGCTCCGTGCGCCGTTCGTTGATCGGTCAGTCGGCGTCGCGGGTCATCGCGACGAAACCGCGCCAGGACTGCGGGCTGAAGGTGAGCGTGCCGCCGTCGGGGTCCTTCGTGTCACGCACCAGGACCACGCCCGGGAGATTGTCGGCAACCTCGACACAGTTGCCGCCGTTGCCGCCGCTCTTCGTGCTCTTCCGCCACCGCGCACCGGTCATGTCCATGATGCCGCCGCTTCTCTGAGGAGTTCCAGCGAACGCCGTCGGGGCAGGGCCTCGCCGCGAATACGTTCCCACCGTCGTTCCAGGCTAACAAGGTCCGACGGTTGATCGAGGATCTGTGCCTGTGCCGCACTGTCGACGTGCGCGACCCGCGACCCGTCCGGCATGTCGGCGATGGTGAACGGTCCGTCCAGCCCCGGGTAGCTGGGCGCGTCCGCCGGGACGATGTGCAGTTGCACCGTGTCCGCCTCGGCGTGCCCGAGCAGGTGCGCCAGTTGCACCGCCATCAGCGCCCGGTCGTCGCCGACGCGCCGTCGCAGCACACCCTCGTCGAGGACGGCGATCAGCAGTGGACCAGCGTCGTGGCCGAGGATCGCCTGCCGGTTGATCCGCGCCTCGGCGAACTCGGCGACCGCCTCCGGCGTCAGCACCCCACCGGCCAGTGTCGCCCGCGCGTACGCCTCGGTCTGCAACAGCCCGGGCACCCACGTCAGCTCGAACGACCGCAGTGTCACGGCCTCACGTTCGAGGTCCACCCACGGCCGGAACCAGACGGGTTCGCGTCGACGGCCCACGTCCGGCCACAGCACGTCGGCGTCCTTCGCCAACAGCCCCGCCACTGTCGCACGGTGCCGGCTCTGGGGAATGTGCCCAGGGTTAGCCCACCTGGCGACGGTCTTGGGATGCACGCCGAGCTGGCCGGCGAGGCTCTCGGCGGTGTGACCCGCGGCAGCCAGCGCTGCGACAAAGGCGTGGTTCATGCCGTCCCTCCCCTGGAACAAATCTGCTGCGATGAAGAGGTTACGTAACGCTGTGTGTTTGTCCAGCAACCCCCGGCAAAGTGCGGTGTAGACGGTGTCGCAACGAGGAGGGAGAGCTGTGCACGACGAGATGAGAGGCGCACTCCGGGCCGGGGACGTGGTCCTGCTGACCACCGCCGCGAGCGTTCAATTCCGCACGCCGATCGTCGTACGGGTCATCCGCGAGCTGCCCGAGCGGCACACCTACCACGGGTGGCTCTGGCTCGACGCGTACGAGCTGAACAGGAACGGTGACGCCGTCGCCCGGCGCGAGTTGTTCGTGATGCGCGATGGCGTCCAGGTCCAGACCCACCCGTCCACACCGGACCGGCGTCGCGTGGCCGTGGCGGTCGGCTGATGCCCGAGCGGCCGAGACACTCCCCGTTGCGACCGTCGTGGCGCTGCCCGGTCTGCGGCATCCTGTGGCCGTGCTCGGCGGCGAAGCTGCGCCTGCTCGGCGAGTACCGCGACGATCGGCCGGGCCTGTTGATCCACCTGGCGAAGGTGCAGGAGACGGCCGAGGCCGACCTCGCCAAGCTGAACCCAGGCGTGGCGCTGCCCGACCTGACCCCGCGTTTCGTCGGCTGGGCCGAAGCCCGCTGAGGCCCGGTCGGCCGCAGGAAAAGAACCGAACCGGTAAACCTCGCGCGCCGACGTGGTGTCTTGCTGGTTGACGAGGCCGGGAGGTCAGATGAGGGATTCGCGCGGGGCGGAGTTCGACGACTTCGTTCGCACACGGTCGGCGGTGCTGTTGCGGGTCGCCTTCCTGCTGACCGGGAACCGGCACGCTGCCGAGGACCTGCTTCAGGAGGTGCTGGAGCAGGTGTACGTGCGCTGGCGTCGGGTGCAGAGCAGCCCCGAGGCGTACGCACGACGTGCGCTGGTCAATCGGTCGATCAACCGGTGGCGGTGGCGTGCCCGGCGTCCGGAGCAGTCGCTGGGTGACCACGACGGGGTGGCCCGGGACCACGCCGACGCCGTGGCGGTTCGCGACTTGGTCGTCGGGGCGCTGCGGGCGTTGCCCGCTCGGCAGCGGGCCGCTGTCGTGCTCCGTTACCTGGAGGACCTGCCGGTCGTCGACGTCGCGGCGGCGATGGGCTGCTCCGAGGGCGCGGTGAAGAGTCACGCCTCGCGGGGGTTGGCTCGGCTGCGAGAGGTGCTGGCCGAATCGAGTCTCGTCCTGCCCATCACTCGAACCGGGAGCTCCCGATGACCATGAACGACAGTGACGTGCGCGGCATTCTGCACCGCGCGACGGATGACCTGGTCAGCCCGCCGGGTCTGCTCGCAGAGGTGCGTCGGGGTGGGCGGCGTCGGGTGGTCCGCCGGCGGGCCGTTCTGGCGGCGGTCTGCGCGGCCGTGGTGGCCGTGCCGGTGGCCGGTGTCCTCGACCTGCCCGGCGACGCCGGCGACGCACAGTTCGCCTCACCACTGCTCGACGAACCCACTCGCGGTGATCTGGCCGCCGACGACGGGTACCGGCGACAGGTCCGCGAGGCGTGGCGGCGCGGCATGAAGGAAGCCGATGATCGGCCGCGTGGCGAGCCGAACATCGTCTGGGCGGGAAACACGCCTGCCGGCCGGGCTGCCTACGTCGCCCAGGGCACCACGTACGGCATGACGGTGGGGTTCGTCAAACCCACAGCCGACGGACTGCGCGTCGGCACCCTGACGCAGGTCACCGACTCCGACACAGACGGCCTTGAGCAGGCGGCACTGCTCGGACCGAAGCGGGACGTGCTTCTGTTGCTCGACTTCGGGCAACCGGTGGAGTTCTCCCCGCAGTTGCGGTACGCGCCGGATGGCAAGGTCGAACGGACCTTCGAGTCGGTGGTGTTCAGAGACGGTGCGGCGGTGCTGTCGGTGCCGCCACAGCGCACGAAGGTCACCATCGCGCTCTCCCGGACTCCCGTTCAACAGAAGAACATGATTCACATCGACGGTACGAGCGAGATCCTCTTCCCCGGCAACGAGGATCGGCCGGCACCACGGCTGTTTCGCCGCACGCTGCCCGGCGCGGAGCAGGTCTGGGGCATCGACCCGGCGGTGAAGGAGGTGAACGCGCCGACCGAGGCCATCGCCGAATACCTCGACCCGGTCGGAGCGCACGTTCACAACGGCTCTCCCCTCTTGTGGGTCTACGGGGCAACCCCCGACGGCCGGCGGCTCCTCGTGGAAACCGTCCAGTACGACGACGGCCCCTCCTACGTCATCGCCCTGCTCGCGGGTCGGCAGCTCCCCTTCGAGGCGGTGGCCAGCACGACAGCGGACTGGTCGGCACCGTTGCCTGTGCGGCTACGGCTGCCGGACGACCAGGGCGTCGTCGTCGCCGCCGAGGGGTCGGCGCTGAGCTACCGGGTCGGCGACGGCCAGTGGCAGGCCGCCGGCCGTGACGCGGCACTCCTGCCCTCGACCGCCACCGAGATCCGGGTCACCGACACCACCGGAACCACCACAGCCGTCCCGGTCGGCCCCTGATCACCTCGAAGTCGTCAGCAGTGCGTGTCGGTGCATGTCGTGCCAACCGTCGGCGTGCCGCACCGAGCCCCGAGCCACGCCCTCCTCGGTGAAACCGGTCCGCCCCGCCACCCGGCAGGAGGCCGCGTTGCCGGTCGAGTGCTCCAGCGCCAGTCGGTGAAAGCCACCTCGGGTGAAGCTCCACCGGGTCAGGGCGAGCAGCGCCTGGGTGGCGACCCCCTGACCGCGCGCGGTGGGTGTCAACCAGTACGACACCTGCGCCGACGCCTCGGTCAGCAGCACGTCGCGCAAACCCACCTGACCGACGGGCCGGTCGTCGGCGTCGACGATCGCCCAACTGGCGGCGTTCTCGTCGCGCCAACGGCCGGCCCACTGCGCTGTCCACGTGCGTGCCTCGTCGTCGCTGTCGAGGCGACGCACGTGCCATCGCTGGATCACCGGGCAGTCGAAGGCAGCCCGGACGGCCGGGGCGTCGTCGTCGCGCCACGGCCGCAGCGCCAGGCCGGGGCGTACCGGAAGGTGGGGTTGATCCTGGGCGGCGAGGCTGCCGGCGGGCAGGGCGGGTGTGACGAGCAGCGGCATGCACCCACTGTGGAGCGGGCGGCCGCACTGTCGGGTCGGGCCGCCGGGAGGTTCGGCGGCCACGTCGAGGGCCGAGACGCACCGGTCAGGGGTTGATCAGGCTCCACTCGCCCTCGGAGATGACCTCGACGGTGCCGTCGACCACAGTGATGGCGGTGTTGTCGTCGATGGCGTAGGTCGGAACCGGGATTCCGGAGGCCCACTTCTGGATCTCCGACAGCCCGGTGTCGTCCATGTCCGGATGATTGAGGTGGGGATACAGCGTGAAATCCACCAGCCCCAACGCCCGGTCGGCGTCCTGCCCCATGTCGCTGCCGTCGGGTACGAACTGGCGATCGAATTCGGCGTCGCAGTTGTACGGGGTGACCGCGATGCTTCCGGCGCTGACCCCCACGTACACCGTGTCAGTCAGCGACGGCAGGAGGTCGGCCAGGCCCGACTGGCGCATCCAGTGGGTCAGGTACAGCACGTCGCCGCCCCAGACGAGGAGAGCGTCGGCCTCCCGGACCGCCGGGATCCAGTTCTCTTCTCGAATGGTCGGCAGCGCGGTGAGTTCCACGATCCCCACTGATTTCCAGCCCAGCTGGGTCAGTGGGATCGTGGGGTTCCCGTGGATCGCCTTCCACGCCCGCTCGGCTCCGCCGGGAAAGGGGTGGACACCGGTGGGGATGAACAGGGCGGTGGACTCGGCGATCGGCTTGCCCAGCAGGTCGACGAGCGCGTCGGAGATGCTCGGGTTGCAGATGCCCGACGACGTGAGAAGAAACTTCATCAGATCCGCTTTCCTGAAGACGCCCTTGCCGGGCGTTCTGTTCGCCGGCCGGGCCGCTGCCCGATAAACCGCTCGATCCGGGCATCCACCCGACGGACGTCACTCTCCGGTCGGGCCGCCGGCGAGTTCCGCGACCACGTCGAGGTGACCAAGGTGGCGGGCGTACTCCTGCACCAGGTGGAACAGCACCCGCTCCAGCGACGCCGGGTCCGCGCCGTTCCAGCGCGGGCCCGGAGCACCGATCTCGGTGAGGTCGTGTGCCGTCACCACGGCCGTGGTGTGCGCGCCCTGCGCCCGCAGTGCCGCGACCACCTCCGCGCGGGTCTCGTCGGGGGCCACGTACCAGCGGTCGTCGCGGCGGTCGCCCCACGGCTCGGCGACGTCCCGGCCCTGGAAGCCCCACTCGATCCAGCGTCGCTCGACGTGGCGCAGGTGGGTGAGCAGCTCCAGGGGGGTCCACCCGGACGGCAGCCGGCTGCGCCGCAGCTCCGGCTCGGCCAGCGCCGACACCTTGGCCACCATGGACTCCCGGAAGTAGTCCAGGTAGCGCAGGAACACCTCGGTGCGGCTGCCGGCCGGGTTGGTCGGCTCGGGGAACGACGTCATGAACCGGTCGGTAGGTCACGGGCGCGCTGGCGTACGCCCGCCGTGCCGTACGGGTAGTCACCCACCAGCGGCGCGCTCGCCTCATCCAGCAGCCGCATCTGCTCGGCGTCGAGGACCAGGTCGGCGGCGGTCAGGTTGTCGTCGAGCTGCTCGGTGGTACGCGCGCCGAGGATCACCGAGGTGACCGCCGGTCGGGCCACCAGCCAGGCCAACGACACCGCCGACATGGACACGTCACGGTCCCCGGCGATCTGGCGGACCGCGTCGAGCACCCGCCAGGTGCGCTCCTCGGCGTTGCGTCCCGCGTACGCCTCGACGCCGCGCTGCGGGTTCTCGCCGAGCCGGGTCGCGCCGCTGGGGGTGCTGTCACGCTGGTACTTGCCGGTCAGCCAACCGCCGCCCAGCGGTGACCAGGGCAGGATGCCGATGCCCTCGTTCTCGCAGACCGGCACCAACTCGAACTCGATCTCCCGGGCCAGCAGGTTGTACTGCGGTTGCAGGGTCACGATCGGGGTGAGGTTGAGGTGCTGGGTGAGCAGGGCGGCCTTCTGCAACTGCCAGCCGGTGAAGTTGCTGACGCCCGCGTAGCGGATCTTGCCGGCGCTGACCGCGTCGTCGAAGAACCGCAGCGTCTCCGGCAGCGGGGTCAGCCGGTCCCAGGCGTGCGCCTGGTACAGGTCGACCGCCTCGACGCCGAGCCGCCGCAGGCTGGCGTCCAGGGCGCGGGTGAGGTGCACCCGGGACAGGCCGGCGTCGTTTGCCCCCGGGCCCATCGGGAACCGTCCCTTGGTGGCGATCACCAGCCGGTCCCGCAGGTCGGGTCGGCTGCGCAGCCAGCGCCCCACGATGTCCTCCGAGACACCGGCGGAGTAGACGTCGGCGGTGTCGATGAAGGTGCCACCGGCGTCGACGAACCGGTCCAGTTGGGCGAAGCTGCCGGCCTCGTCGGTCTCCGCGCCGAAGGTCATCGTGCCCAGACACAGGGTCGACACCACGGTGCCGGTGCTGCCCAGAGTGCGATAGCGCATATCGTCCTTTCGGTCCGAGTGACAAAGCCGATCTTCGCACTCGGCTGGGCCACCTGCACATGGAGGCCGCCCGGGGCCCGGCGCGGGCACCCGCGCGGCGACCTCGCCGGTCATCATGAGCGGGTGAGCGAGCCAGCGATCGAGATCGACCGGCCTCACCGGCTGGAGTCGTCGTCACCACCGGGGCGTCCGCCGCAGCCGGGCACCCGTACCCGCGGCCCGTGGCTGGTCGCCGCCGCCACCACCGTGACGCTGCTCCTGCTCGCCGGCCGCTACGGCTATCACCGCGACGAGCTGTACTTCCTGCTCGCCGGCCGACACCTCGACTGGGGGTACGTCGACCAGGGGCCACTGGTCCCGGCGTTGGCCCGGCTGCTGGACACGATCGCCCCGGGCAACCTGGTGGTGCTGCGTACCCCGTCGGCGGTGCTGGCCGGCGGCGCGGTGCTGCTGGTCGCCGCCATCGCCCGGGAGTTGGGCGCCGGCCGGGGCGCGCAGCTCGGCGCGGCGGTGCTCGCCGCGCTGTCCGGCATCGTGCTCGCCAGCGGTCACCTGCTCAGCACCACCACCGTCGACCTGCTGGTCTGGTTGGTCGCGGCGTGGTGTGCGGTGCGGTTGCTGCGTACCGGCGACAGCCGCTGGGCGCTGGGCATCGGGTTGGCGCTCGGTGTGGGCATGCTCAGCAAGCTGCTGCCGGCGTTGCTGGCCGTGGGCCTGGTCGCCGGGGTGCTGATCGCCGGGCCGCGTCGGCTGCTGCGCGACAGGTGGTTGCTCGCCGCCGCCGGGATCACCGTGCTGCTGGCCGCGCCGAATCTGATCTGGCAGGCTGCCAACGGCTTCCCGCAGCTCGGCGTGGCCGCGTCCATCTCCGACGGCGACAGCTCCTACAGTGGCCGGCGGGACGCGTTCACCCTCCAGTTCGTCATCATCAGCCCGTACGCCGTACCCATCTGGATCGCCGGCCTGGTAGCGCTGCTGCGCCGGCCGGCGTGGCGGGCCTACCGGGCGGTGGGCTGGGCCTGGTTGGTGGTGGTCGGCATCGTGCTGATCGCCGGCGGCAAGGGTTACTACGACGCGCCGCTGTTGCTGGTCCTCACCGCCGCCGGTGCGCTCGTCACAGTGGCGTGGGCGTCGCGCGGGTCGCTCTGGTGGCGTCGCGGGTTGCTCGCGCTGGGCGTGGTGCCGTTCCTGCTTCCGAACGTCGTGCTGCTGCTACCGGTGCTGCCGGCCGACCGGTTGCCCGGTTTCGTGGTCGACGTCAACTACGACGCCGGGGAGACGATCGGTTGGCCGGAGTTCGCCGACTCGCTCGCGGCCGTCCATCGTGGCCTGCCGCAGGACGAGCGTTCCCGGGCGGTCGTCCTCACCGGCAACTACGGTGAGGCCGGCGCGGTGGCCCGCTACGGGCCGGCCCGTGGTCTGCCCCGGGCGTACTCCGGGCACAACAGCGTTGTCGACTTCGGTCGGCCGCCCGCCGACGCGGACGTGGTCATCGCCGTCGGCTGGGACGGGCCCGCGCAGTTGAACGGTTGGTTCGAGACGTGTACGCAGGCCGGCTGGGTGGACCAGCGGGTCGAGGTGGACAACGACGAGAACGGCGGCCCGATCCACGTGTGCCGGGGGCTGCGGCGTCCGTGGGCGCAGATCTGGGACACCGAGGTACGCCACACCGGTTGACCGTGCGCGGCCGGGTTCAGCCGGCTCCGCCGCCCAGCCAGGCCTGGATGCCGACCAGGGCCTCGGGGCCGGAGGTGGCGTCGACGTCGCGGGCGAGATCGGCGATCGTGACCGCGGCGAGCGCCTGGCGCCACGCGTCCTCGGCCGCCCACATCGCGCGCGCGACCGGGCACGGTGTGGTGCAGGCGTCGGCCGGGGTGGCGAACGGGCCGCGCTGGCGGATCTCGGTGCAGACGAATGCCGGGCCGGGACCGTCGATGGCCCGGACCACGTCGAGCAGGGTGATGCTCTCCGGTGCGCGGGTCAGCACGTAGCCGCCCGACTTGCCCTGCACGGAGTGGATCAGGCCGGCGCGGGCCAGCGACTGGAGCTGCTTGGCGAGGTAGCTGCTGGAGACGTCGTGCAGTTCCGCCAGCTTGGCCGCCGCAACGGGCGTGTGGCTGGCGGTGAGCACCACGCAGCAGTGCAGCGCCCACTCGACCCCGCCGGACATCTTCATGACGTCACCCTAATCACCCCAGTACTCGGACTTATCTTGTCCGAGTATAGTTCTCGGACAAGGAAGGTCCGAGTTTTCTCGGCTCGGGCCCCACAGTCACGGGAAGGTGCTTGCATGAAGATCGCCGTACTGGGCGGGACCGGCCTCATCGGGTCGCAGGTCGTCAAGATCCTGCAGGCCGCAGGCCACGAGGCGGTGCCGCTCTCGCCGTCCACCGGGGTGGACCTGCTCACCGGGCAGGGCCTGTCCGACGGGCTCGCCGGCGCCGAGGTCGCCGTCAACCTGACGAACTCGCCGACCTTTGACGAGGCCTCCCCCGCCTTCTTCCAGACGACCATGGACAACCTGCTGGCCGCCGCCGCCCGCGCGGGCGTCGGCCACGCGGTGATCCTCTCCATCGTCGGCGTCGACCAGGTGCCCGACCTGGACTACTACCGGGCCAAGACCCTCCAGGAGGACATTCTCACGGCCGGTCCCGTTCCCTACTCGATCGTGCGCGCCACCCAGTTCTTCGAGTTCGTCGAGGCGATCATGTCCTGGACGGCCGACGACACGACCGTCCGCCTGCCCAGCACGCCAGTGCAGCCAATCGCCGCCGCCGACGTGGCGCAGGCCGTCGCCGAGGTCAGCACGGGCGCTCCGCTCAAGGGCATCCGCAACGTGGCCGGCCCGGACGTCTTCGCCCTCGACGAGTTGGGGCGCATCACGCTCGCCGCCCGCGGTGACCGGCGGACCGTCACCACCGACAACACCGTCGGCATGTTCGCCGCCGTGTCCGGCGATGTCCTCACCGGCTCCGACGACGCCGTGATCGCGCCCACCGCCTACCGGGAGTGGCTCGGCCGCCAGGCCTGACGTGTCGACAGGTCCCGCACGCCGCCGTGGCGAACGATCACGTCGGCGGCGTGCGGGGCCCGGCCCGCCACTCCCGGGCCAGGATCGCGAAGACGAGCTGGTCGGCCCACTCCCCGTGGAACAGGTAACTCTCGACATGGCGGGCCTCCTGCCGCATGCCGAGTCGCGCCATCATCCTTGCCGAAGCGGCGTTGCGACAGTGGCACCGGCCGAAGACCCGGTGCAGCCCGAACTCGGTGAAACCCCAGTCCAGCAGGGCGGTGGCGGCCTCCGTGGCCAACCCGCCACCGGTGTGGTCGGGGTGGAAGACGAAGCCGAGTTCGGCGCTACGGTCCGGCTGGCTGCGCCACACCAACTCCACGATCCCGATCACCCCCGCGTCGGTCACGGCGGCGAGCGTCAGGCAGTCACCCTCCGCGCGCCACGCGTCCTCGCCGGCCATGGCGAGCACCGACACCCGCGACTGCTCACGGGTACGCGGCTCCGCCCCGAGCATCCAGCGCACGACGTCGGGTCGACGCTGAAACGCGTACACGTCGTCGAGGTCGTCGATCGTGACCGGGCGCAGGGCGAGGCGTGCGGTGCGGATCGGATACGTCGGCCGGAACATCACGCGATCGTAGAGACCCGCGTGGAGCACTCCGGTGCCGACCGATCGACGTTCGGGCGGCGGGGCAGCAGCAGCGGGCTGCCGAGGATCAACAACCCCGCGATCGTGATCGCCGTGCGAGGGCTGGTGGCCTCGGCGAGGAGCCCGCCGAGCGCGCTGAGAATGGCGATCGCCGCGCTGCTGCCGATCGACCAGGCCGACAGCGTACGGACGATGCGATCCTTCGGAGTCTGTTCCAGGCGGTACGTGGCGAGCACCGGGTTGTACAGGCTCATGCTGACGATGATCGCGAACTCGACGGCGATCACCGTGGCGAGACCGACCACGCCGGGTGCGACGACGGCGAGGCCGATCAGCCAGATCGCGCGCAGCGTGCCCACGGTGCGGATGATCCGGTGTTGGCCGTAGCGCGCCACCACCCGACGGGCCAGACGTGACCCGATGAGCCCGCCGAGGCAGGGCACGGCGAAGGCGAGGCCGTACTGCCAGGGCGGAAACCCCAGCTCGCCGAGCAGGAGTACGGCCAACAGCGGCTCGGTGGCCATGATCAGCCCGCTGACGAGCACCTGGTTGAGGTAGAGCGCCCGCAGACCCGGGTGGGTCAGCAGGTGCCGCCAGCCGTCGAGCAGCTCACCGGCCCGGACCCGGCCGACACCCGGACGACGGAGGTGGTCCTCGTGGTCGCGAATGGCCGTGAGGCCCAGCGCCGACAACAGGTAGCTGAGCGCGTCGGCCACGATGGTGACCACCGGCCCGAACAGGCCCACCGCCGCGCCGCCCAGCGGCGGCCCGAGCGCGATCGCGCTCCAGGTCGTCGACTCGAACCGTGCGTTGGCCACCAGCAGGTCCTCCGGCCGGACGACGGAGGTGAGGAAGGCGCCACCTGCCGCGTTGAAGGCGATCTTGGCGGTGGCGACCACTGCCGAGACGACAAGCAACTGCCCGAAGCTGAGCCGTCCCAACGCGTACGCGAGGGGGATGGTCAGCAGTACCGCGAACCGGGCCAGGTCCATCGCGACCATCACCCGCCGCTTGCGGTGGAACTCCACCCACGGCCCCAGCGGCAACGCGACGAGCGCGCCCACCGCCGGCCCCAACGCGGCCAACACCGACACCTGGGCGGGGCTGGCCCGCAACACCAGCACGGCGATCAGCGGCAACGCCCCGAACCCCAACCCCGAACCGTAGGCGCTCACCGCGTACGACGCCCACAACCACCCGAACCGCCGCCCCAGGGACCGCCGCACTGACACCCTCACCACCGATCCGCACAACTCGCTGTTGACCGGCGCGATCACAGCAGTGCCGGTGAGCAGCGGTCAAACAACCGGCTAAGCGGCGCGGCACAACCAGAAGTTGTGTCGGTAGGGTCTGCCGGGTGAACCTCGACGCCGTCCGCACCTTCGTCGCCGCCGTCGACGCCGGCCAGTTCCAGGACGCCGCCGCCGCGCTGTCGATCACCCAGCAGGCCGTGTCCAAGCGCATCGCCGCACTGGAGAAAGACCTCGGCGTACGGCTGTTCACCCGCACCGCGCGCGGCACCCACCTCACCGTCGACGGTCAGACCTTCCTGCCGCACGCCCGGGAACTGCTCCGCGCCGAGGCCCGCGCCGACGCCTCCGTACGCCCCGGCCGACGGGCACTACGCGTCGACGTGCACAGCCGCCGGATCGCGCCGGCGGTGCTCCTGCAGGACTTCCACCGCGCGCATCCCCGCATCGACCTGGATGTGGTCACCCTCGACGCGGACGTCCACGCCGCGACGGCCGCCGTCGAGGCGGGGACTGTCGACGCCACCTTCCACGCCGTCACCGTCGCCGCGCGCCACCTGCCCGCCGCGATCAGGGCCACCCGCGTGATCGACGAGCACCACGAACTGCTCGTCGGCCCCCGTCACGCCCTGGCCAACGCCCGCACCGTCACTCCCGCGCAACTCGCCGAGCACCGCATCTGGATGCCCGGCATGGCCCCCGGCACCGAGTGGGCCGACTACTACGACGAGTTGGCGGCCGCGTTCGGCCTCACCATCGACCTGGTCGGGCCGGTCTTCGGCAACGAGGCGTTGTTGGCGGAGATCGCCGACTCCGCGGAGTTGGCGACCCTCGCGGGTGTGCGCACCCGCTACCTGTGGCCGGACAGCTACGACCTGCGGCGCGTACCGGTGCGCGATCCGGCGCCGATCTACCCCATGTCCCTCATCTGGCGCGACGACAACCCGCATCCGGCGCTGCGGGCACTGCGCGACCACCTCGCCTCCCGGCGGGCGCAGGCACCCGACACCGACGTCTGGCTGCCGCCCTGGGCTGAGTGACCGGCCCCATCGGACACGGCCGTTGACGCACACCACCCTCCCCTGTCAGACTTGCCTGACAGGGGGCGTCAGAGAAATCTGACACCTTCGCTGAGAAGGGAAACCAGGATGAGCGGCACCTCGCCAACCGGCGACGAACTCGTGTCGGTGCTGGCCGCACTGGCCAGCCCGCACCGGCTGCGCATCCTGGCCGCGGTGGCCCGGCAGCGCACCTACGTCAGCGAGTTGGCGCGGCAACTGCACATGAACCGGCCGCTGCTCTACATGCACCTGCAGAAATTGGAAGCGGCCGGTCTGGTGACCGGCGAGCTGGTCACCGCACCAGACGGCAGTTCGGTGAAGTACGTCCAGGCGGTGCCGTTCACTGTGGCCCTCGACCTGGACGCGATCGCACTGGCCGCCCAGAACCTCACCGGCTCGACGCCGGGCGCCGAACAGGAGAAGTGAGCAATGACCCATCAGATGGCGTTGGACATCGCACAGACCTCGACCATCGCCGCGGCGGTAATAGTGACGGCGGTGGTCGTGGTAGCCGGTCTCGTCGGCACCGGCATCTATCGCGCCCGGTACGCGGTCGCCCGGGAGGAGGGCTACCGCGTGTTGGTCGAACGTGGTGCCACCAGCGCCCAGGCCACGGCGGACGAGATCAAGGGCGTACGGGACGAGCTCGGCGAGGTACGGCAGCGCCTGGCCGCGCTCGAGAAGCTGCTGAGTCAGATCGGCTGACGGCCCACCGACGGGGAGGACGCGCCACATGAGCACCTGGACCGATCTGCTGACGCGGGCCCGACGGCTCATCGCCGTGGCCGGCTGCCTGATGATGACGGCCACGCCGGCCGCCCCGGTCGGGGCGAACCCCTCGGCCGTCGACGAACTCGCCGCCACCGAACGCTACCTGCGGTCCTACGTGGAGCAGACCGGGGCGCCCGGGCTGGCGTACGCGGTCATTCGCGGCGACGAAGTCCTCCAGCGAGGCGCCTGGGGCGTCGACGGCGACGGCCGACCGATCACCACGCAGACCCCGTTCCTGCTCGGGTCCACAAGCAAGTCGTTCACCGCGCTGGCGGTGGCGCAACTGGTCGAAGCCGGTCGGGTCGACCTCGACACCACCGCGTCCACGTACCTCCCCTGGCTGCGGCTGGGCGACGCGGACACCACCCGAACGGTCACCGTCCGACATCTGCTGACCCACACCAGCGGGCTGCCGCAGGTGTGGAGCACCGACCTGACCGACCGATACGACAACCGCCCCGGCGCGCTGGCCCGCTCCGTACGGGACCTCGCCAGGGTGCGGCCCACCACCGCCGTCGGACGGACCTATCAGTACAGCGACGCCAACTACATGATTCTCGGCGCGCTCGTCGAGAACGTCACCGGCGACACCTTCGGCGGCTACCTGCGCCGTCACGTGCTCGACCCGCTTCAGATGACGCATTCCGCGGCCACCGCCGACGAGGCGCGCGCCGTCGGCATCCCGCCCGGGCACCGGTACTACGCCGGCCGCCCACAGCGCCTCTCCACACCGTTCGACAACGCCGGGGTGCCCTACGGTTTTCTCGCCGCCAGTCTCGACGACCTGTCCCACTACGCCATCGCGCAGCTCAACGACGGCCGCTACGGCGGCACCAGAATCCTCGGGTCGCAGGCCACGCGGCAGCTGCACACCGGCACTGTCTCCACCGGCCACGGCACCTACGGGTTCGGCTGGAAGAACAGCACCCTGGACGGCGTCGGCACCCGCATCGTCTGGCACGCTGGCGCCACCCCGGACTTCTTCACCCACATCGTGCTGGCACCCGACCAGAACCTCGCCGTGATCATCATGACGAACGTCTACGGCCTGCACATGGACGCGCCGCTCAGCGCCGGGGCGTTCAACCTCGCCCGCATCCTGAGCGGCGGCACACCCGCGACCGCCACCGAAGAGCCGATGCACGTCTGGGCCCTGGCCGGGCTCGGCGGGGTGGCCGCGGTGCTGCTCAGTGTCCTCGTCTGGTCCTGGGTCCGCGTTCTGCGCGGGCGGCGGAAGGACAGCCGGTCCCGTCGCCGAACGATCGCCGCCACCGCCACCTGGGTCGGTGCCTGCGCCGTGGTGGCCGTCGGCGTCGCCTGGCGGGTGCCGGCCTTCTGGGCGGGCGCCGGACTGGCCAAACTCCAGTTGTGGGCACCGGATGTCGGTCACGGTGTTCGGCTCGTGGTCGTCCTGGCAGCAGCACTCGCGCTGACCCGGCTGGGCCTCGGCGTGCACGCCCTGGTCACCGCCCGCCCGCCGACCGTGCCCACGGCGCGGGTGCGTGTCACCACCCCATGACCGGCACCGGACGAGCCGATGCTCGCCGCGTCCACCTCGCGATGTCCCGGCGTGTCGACGCGCGCCCGTCCGCCACTACATTTAACGTATTGGTTAAGTGACTGGAGGCTCTGGTGTCTGGCAGCGATCAACTCAGCGCGGTGTTCTCGGCGCTCGCCGACCCGACTCGACGGGCGATCCTCGCCGAGCTGTCCGAGCGCGACGCCACAGTCACCGAGCTCACCGCTCCCCTCTCGATCTCGATGCCGGCCGTGTCGCGGCACCTGAAGGCGCTCGAGCGCGCCGGGCTCATCTCCCGCACCCGATCGGGCAAGTTGCGGATGAGCCACATCGAGGCCGCCCCACTACGCGAAGCGGCCGAGTGGATCGAGCACTACCGGCGGTTCTGGGACACGTCCCTCGCCCGCCTGGACGCTCACCTCGCGGCCGTGCAGGCCGCCGGTCGCCCGAATCACCGAACCGCCAACGGCCCGGTGGTTCCTGCCGACGACCCCTGCGGCAAGGCTCACGACAAGGAGAACTGATGGACAGCGACAACCCGCACATCGTCGTCTCACGCGTGGTGGACGCACCACGAAAGCTGGTCTACCAGGCGTTCACCGATCCGGACCACCTGGCGGCGTGGTGGGGGCCGATCGGCAACTCGATACCCCGCGAGACGATGGACTTCGACGTGCGGCCCGGCGGCCACCAGCGGTGGACCGAGGTCTTCCCGACCCAACCCGGCCTCCGGGTCGACGTCCACATCCACCTCACCACCGTCGCCGACGGCGAACTGATCGACGGCGTCGCGCACGTCACCGGGCAACTGCCGGACGGCCTTCAGCCGCACGAGACGAGGATGCGGGTCGAGTTCCACGACGAGGCCGACGGCCGGACGCGACTCGAGATCCGTCAGTGGCTCCCCGAACGGCTGGCCGGCCCGGCCAACCAGGGTTGGAACGAGGCCTTCTCCAAACTGGACGCCACACTGCGGAATGCCCACCCTGTCGCCGTCCACGTCGAGGTGTGACGCCATGGCCAAGCTGATCTACGTGACCAACGTGTCCCTCGACGGTTACATCGAGGACGAGCACGGCAGATTCGACTGGACCCCACCCGAGGACGACTACTTCGCGTTCGTCACCGACCTGGTTCGGCCCATGGGCACCTACCTCTACGGACGTCGCCTGTACGAGTCGATGTCCGTGTGGGAAACCGATCCCACGCTGGCCGAGCGGTCGAAGCTCACCGCCGACTTCGCCGACGTCTGGCAGACGGCCGACAAGGTCGTCTACACCACCACACTGGACGCGGTGTCGACCGCCAGGACCCGGCTCGAAAGGAGCTTCGACCCCGTCTCGGTACGCGCCCTGAAAGCCTCCGCCACCAGTGACCTCACCATCGGGGGCGCACATCTCGCGGCGCAGGCCTTCCGAGCCGGACTGGTCGACGAGTGCCACCTGCTGATCCACCCCATCCTCACGGGAGCAGGCAAGCCCGGGCTGCCCAGCGCCACCCGCCTCGGTTTGGAGCTGCTGGGCAACCGACGATTCAGCAACGGTGTGGTGTCCCTGCACTACCGCGTCCGCACCTGACATCCCTCGTCGGCGTCACCGACTCGAAGAATGTCGGTGACGCCGACAGGTGCGGTCCTTGCGCATCGCCGTCAGTCTCCATACCAGTGCAACACCAGCCCGGGCTCGTCACGCCACCGCGCCAGCAACGCCTTCAACGCCGCCACCAGCCCACGTTCCTCGTGGCTGCCCGCCACCGCTCTCAGGCGCTCGATGTCGGCGTCGACTCGCGGCAGGTCCTCGCGCCCGAGGACGCGGTCCGACCACGGGTCGAGCTGACCGAGGATCGGAAGTCGGTTGCCGCCGGCCGCGTCCACGAGCGGCAGTAACTGCTCCACCGGTACGTCGAGCAACCACCCGCGCTCCCGCGCCGTGGCCCACTCTTCGGCGTCGGCGCGGTAGCGTTCCCGCCGCTGCGCCCGGGTCGCGCGACGCAGGCTCTTCGCCCGCGGCGGCGGAGCGCGCAACACCAGCAGCAGACCCACGCCCGGCGACGTTACCGCAGCCAGCGTGAGCAACAGCCCTCTGAATACGAGCAGGCAGGACCGCGCGTCAGGCGCGGTTGAACGAAGCCGCAGGACGTGGGTACGGTGACACAGTGCTCTCGGCCGTGAAGGGTCTGTCCCAGTACCACACCGAGGAGTCCTTGCGCGCCTACCTTCTGGGGCGCTCACGCCGTACCGAAGACGGTTGCCTGGTCATCGAAGGCTACGGGCGGCGACGCGGAGTGCACCAGAAAGTCGCCGGCCGAGCGTGGGCACACATCGCCGCGTACGTTGTCTTCGTCGGCCGGTATGACCCCGCCCTCACCGTCGACCAGGTCTGCGGCGCCGCCGACTGCATCGAGCCGACGCACCTGCGTCAGCTCAGTCGTGCCGAGGCCGGCCGCAGCCGAAACCAGGCGGCACAGTGCCGCAACGGCCACGACCGTGAGCTCGACCCGGGTACCGGCCGATACCGTCGGGTCTGCCGGACGTGCAACCGGGAGGCTCAGCGGCGGTGGCGTGAACGCGAGGCCGCCGAGGTGACCCAGGCCCGGGCCGCGTACGGCCGTTTGTAGTCAGCCCTCAGCCCAGGCGTTCCGGTTGGTAGTGGATCACTGCCACGGCACGAACACCATTCGAGGGCTCCTCTACCTCCAGTCGCGGCCGTCATCGGTGCCGCCCCGAGAGGTCACCTGAGCTTCCGGGCCAAGACGCCCGCACCCGCTCATCTCAGGCGCTTACACCAGCGCAAATCCTTATGCACAAGAACTGTCATTATGGTGCATGTACGTTGCGTACCTTTTGTCCAAGCTATTTACAGAATTATCGATAACCACAATCCATTAATCCAATCCTGGGTGGGCTGATCCGAGGCAGGAGGGGGCGTTCGCGTCACGTCGGGCTCTACCACCGCGACGCGAGGCAGAGCACCGCGCATGGCGATCAGCTGCCGCGCGACCATGGGCAGCTCATCTGGGGGTTACTTGGATTCGAGGTGTCCCAGGGAATGGCTGCCCGTGAGGACGGTCTGGGCGGTGCTCCAGTCGGCGGAGTCGATTCCGGTGACGTGGCGCAGATAGGCCAGGGTGACCTCCTGGACGAGGGCGACCCGGTCGGGGTTCTCGTCGGTGGTCTCCGCCGCCTGGTGGCCGGAGATGCCACCGAGGAAGTGCTCGCCGCCGCGGACGGTCAGCAGGCTCTTGTTGCCACGGCTCAGGGTGTAGGGGTCGGTCGTCCAGGCCGGGCCCCGGGTGGTGAGCGGAAGGTCGTCCTTGTCTCCGGCAACGACGAGCCCGGGGGCGGTGATGTGGGAGAAGTCCTGACCGCGTAGCCAGGGAAGGTTGTCGTGGGCGAAGGGGGTCAGTTCGTCGCCGCCCTTGCCCGCGGTGGCCAGCTGGATGCTGGCCATGACCCGGGCGTCGGACAAGTCTTCGGCCACACCGGTCTGCGGGTCGGTGACGCGCAGGCCCACCAGGATGCCTGCGGTCTGGCCGCCGAAGGAGTGCCCGGCGGCGACGACGCGGCGGCGATTCATGCGGCCGGACAGGCCCGGCACGGCCGCCTCCAGGGTGGTGAGTTCGTCAAGGATGCGCCGCATGTCCTGCACGCGGTAGTGCCACAGATGGGGCCGGCGAGGGTCATCGGCGGGAAGGCCGATCCGTTTGGAGTCCAGATGGGTGGTCTGGATCACGATGAAGCCCCCGGATGCCCAGTGCTCGACCAGCGGGGCGTAGCCGTCCAGGTTCGAGCCGAAGCCGTGGGTGAAGAGAACGACGGGCAGGTCGGTGCCGGTGGCGGGGGCGGTGACACGCACGTGCAGGTCTTCACCACGCTGCGGTGCGTCCAACACTAGTGGCGTGACGGACACGGTCGCCGTGAGGGCGGGACCGGAGAGGTCGGTCGCGGGGTACGTGGTCATGAGAGCTACCGTAAAAGTTGACGTTGACGTGAAAGGCAAGGGCGCGTGACGCGCCGCACATGGAGGGAGACGAGGCGGAATGCGCATCGGTGAACTGGCACGCCGCACCGGTGTCACCACCCGGGCCCTGCGCTACTACGAGGAACAGAACCTGCTCACCGCCGAGCGCAGCGGCAGCGGGCAGCGCCACTACGGGGACGATGCCGTCGATCGGATCCACCTCATCCGCCAGTTGTACGCGGCGGGACTGAGCAGCAAGACCGTCGCCGAACTGACGCCCTGCGTCCTCGACGGCAAGGCCACCCCTGAACTCCTCCAGCGCTTGGCCGCCGAACGTGACCGCCTCGACCAGCGCGTCGCGGACCTCATCCGGGCCCGGGGCAGGCTCGACTCCGTCATCAATGGCGCCTCATCCAACATGCGCACCGGCGCCCCCTGTGCGAGGAATGCCGAGGCATAGACACGGCAGGCGTCAAGGAAACCGACGGCGCCCCTGCGGGCATGCCGCGAGGGGTCGGCACGGGCCGGGCGCGCCGCCGACGGTGCGGCAGAGCCGGGTGCGCCCGACCGCACGATGACCTCGATCGCCAAGTTGCTCGGCGTCCCCAGCAGCACCCTCTGTACCGCGCTGCCCGAGCCGAAAACTGGGCAAGCGCGACCGAGCTGGACGGCGTCCTCACCCGGTCGTCGCCGGACTCCCGGCTTGACCGCCGACGGTCCGCCTACATTGACTTCCGGCGATAGAGTAGTTCCCGCGAACGGGGGTTCACATGTCAGAAGTAGGTCCTGCCTTGCCGCCACCACCGCCACCTGCGCAACAGCCGGGGCCGGTCTGGTGGCAGCGGCCCGCAGTGCTCGTCGCTGGCATCGTCGCGCTGCTGGTGCTCGCCGGAGCCGGTGGGCTCGTGGTCTGGCAGGTCACGAAGAACGACAAGCCACCAACCACGCGCGAGCAGTTCCGCGCGGCGGTGGCCGCGATGGGTGCCGCCGAGGCCGTCCGCCTGCTGGGCGCACCGATCGGCGGCGCGAGCACCGACCTGACCGTCCTCAAAGGAGGACAAGCGACGGGTACGGTCAGCCTGGGTGGATTGAAGATCGACGTGTTACGCGTCGACGAACGTACCTACGTCAAGATGCCCGCGACGATGCTGCCCGGCGGCGATCAGGGTGATCTCGCCAACCGGTGGATCACCGGCGGCGCCGGGACGACCGCGCTGGTCGCCGGGGCCGTGACCACTCCGGCCGCGCTCGGCAAGCAACTTGCGGACGCGGTCGAGCAGACCAGTTCCTTCCCGGCCGTCACCGACACGGTCGACGACGACAGGACCCGCGCCTGGCGCGCCACGACGCCGGCCGGTGTGCTGACCGTCAGCGTCGACAGCCCGCATCGGGTGCTGCGCCTCGTACCCGCCGTTACGGCTCCCAGCATTCCAGCGCTGCCCAGCATCCCGTCCCTGCCGAGCTTCCCGTCGCTGCCCGACCTGACCGGTGGTGCCCTGCATGCCAACCTGGCACCGCCACGCCGCGCGCCGGCCGCCCTCGGCGCGCTGACTTTCCCCGCGCCCGATGTGGAAAAGACGTACGGGACGCTGATCGACAATGCTCGGCAGCTCACCGACGCGATCGACACCAGCTACCGGTTCGATCTCAAGGGCAAGGCGTCGTTCCGTGGCTGTGGGCCCAGCTCCTGCACCGTCGCCCAGACGGTGACCAACACGTTCAGCAGCAAGGATGTCGAGAAACCGAGCTCGATCACCGTCGACGTCACGGTAACGATGACGGGCGACGGCCGTCCGGTCGGCGGGTGCAAGACGGCACGTACCGTGAAGGTCAACGCGACCGCCGCGCTCAGCTGCACCAACGTCTCCCCCGCCTGGAGCGCGTTCTACGTACGCGCCCGCGCGACGCGCGGCACGCACATTTACGCCGCGCAGGTCCGGGTCATGGCGAAAGCCACCACCAAGGCCACGGTCGACAAGAGCATCGAGCAGCTGCGAAAGCTGCTGGAGCTCTACCGGTCACAGCAGGAGAACCAGCCGAAGCCGTCCGCGCAACCTTCGACAAGCAGCAACACCAACAAGTGCGACCAGGTCAACCGCACCGCCGAGCTCGCCCGGGCGCGCACCAAGGGCGACAACGTCGCGAAGGCCTACAGCCGCCCGAAATATCAGGGCCTCAACCAGACCATCGCCATCCTCGTCGTCTGCGTCGTCAAGGACGGCAGCCTGTACGACTACGCGGCCACGGGCGGAGTGGCGATGCAGCTCGCGCAGGCATCGGTGGCCCAACCGGCGCGCGTCGTGCCCAAGGTGGGCTCCGAGCACGCCGAGCCCGCGGCCATCGCCCGCGCCAAGGCCGACGCCGTGGCGAACCCGTTGAGCCCGATCGCCATTTACTCGACCAACCCCTTCTGCCGGGAGGGATCGGCCGACTGCCTCGACATGGTCCAGCAGGAGCCCGGCTCGCAGACCGTCGGTCCGCAGGGGCGGGAGAGACTGTCACGCTCGGCGATCTTCAACCCGGGTATCGTGTGGCCGTGACCAGCCTGCTGTCCATCCGCAATGAGCTCTACGAGCGGGCCGGCCGGCTGTCACCAGCGGCGCAGCGGGTGCTGTCGGTCGCGGTCGCGCAGCGGTCCCTGGCACTGCTGCGCCAGTCGGCGGAGCGCGACGAGGTGCGGCGGCCGGTGGCCGATCTTGCCCCAGAAGGGCTGGCGGTCGCGTGGGCGGTGTGCGCCGGAGCTCCGGCCGGCAGTGACGTGGCCGACCGACTGCGGGCCTATGGGCCTGCCGGTCCCGGCGATCCGATCCTGTTCGACGACCAATCCGTGCTGGCGTTCGTGCAGGACCTGCCCGATCTGATCGACGAGCCCGGCCTTTATCTAGGCGGCGTCGCGGACCTCATGTTCAGCCGAAATATGGGTGACTTTCCCGAGCGGCCGTACGGCTCGGGCGAGTTGCTCGAGGTCGCGGCTCAGGCGTTCGAGATCGAGTTGCTGGAACGGGAGCCGGTGACGCCGGAGCTGATCGAGCGCATCCGCGAACACGCGACCGCCGTCGGTGAAGCCTTGGCCGGTTGACGATCATCACGGTGTACGGGGTCGCCTGACCGGACGAAGCACGCCGGCGGAAACAGCCGGCGCCGACGTGTGCGGCGTCTTCCCGGGTGAGCAGGGCGACGGGCGGATCCTGGACGAGGCGTCGGCGGTTGTTCCGCTCGTTGTCCCACGCCCGCATCTGTGCGCGTCGAGGCGGCGCAGGTAGGCCAGGTTCTTCAACTCGGCCCTCACCGGTACGACCCGCCCTCGCCGCGGTGAAGGTATCCCGCCGGGCGGCCGTCGGAGGTGATGGCCGGTGGAGGTCGCTGGGGGGCAGCGCAGCTCGCGCTGCATCGGCCGTTCAGTCGTCTGTGGCCGACGATCGGCCATTTCCATGTGCGTGTGCGTGTTCACGGCGGCTACGAAGTACGGGTGACCAACGAGGTAACCGTTCCCCTGCTGCCCTGCGCGTCCATCGACGACATCGTCGCCTTCTACGAGGTGCTCGGTTTCCACACCACGTACCAGCAGCGCAAGCCCAACCCATGCGTGGGTTTGCAACGTGCGGATCTACATCTGCAGTTCTTCGAGATCGCGGGGTTCGATCCGGCGCAGTCCTACGGATCGTGTCTCGTGCTGACCTCGGACACGGGGCAGCTGTACCGGGCTTTCGCGGCGGGAATGCGCGCTGCGTACGGCAAGGTGTTGGTCTCCGGGACGCCACGGATGACCCGGCCCCGAGCGCGAAAGAACGCCGACGGGATGAGCGGCTTCAGCGTCATCGATCCGGGCGGCAACTGGATCCGCGTCTTCCAGAACGCCCCGGTCTCCCCCGCGCCGGCACCGACCGGGCGGCTGGGCAGGGCGATGGCGAACGCCGTCGTGCAGTCCGACTCCCGAGGGGACGCCCGGCAGGCCGCTCGAATTCTTGACAGTGCGCTGATCCATTCCGATGCGGATGACGACCCGGTCGCGTTGGTGGAGGTGCTCGTGTACCGCGCTGAGGTCGCGATGGTCCTGAACGATCCGGCCACGGCGATCGAGATGCTCGCCCGTGTTGATCGTGTCGCGTTGAGCGCGGACCAAGCCACACGGGCTACGGCTGCCTATGAGGCCGCCAGCGACATTGCGGCAGCGCTGTCCTAGGTGTCGCATCCGGCCGACACCGCGCCGCGTCGGGCGAACGGAGTCTCGTCCACGTGCCTCCGGTCAGGGTCGGAGCCAGCGATCGAACCAGGCGCGGGTCCGGCGCAGGACGTCGAGGGCAACGAGGGGCCGTGGAGCAGCGGGATCCCGTGTTCGTCGTGGGTGTGCCGCGCGTCGCTGCCGTCGGGCGGGGGGCACAGCCGGGCAGGGATCCGCCCGCTCGGCCATGCCCCCGCCAATGCCTCACTCCGACTGCGAGGCCACCGGCCCTGGAATCAGGTGGCGGGTCTGCCGAACCAGCGGGAGAGATGGTCGTCGAGATCGCGCTGGTCGTCGCCGATCCAGGCGACGTGACCGTCAGGGCGGAGCAGGACGGCCGGAAGGTCGAGTGCCGCAGTCGGGTCCGCGAGATGGTCGACGCGGTCCGACCAGCCGCCGACGGTGAGGCGTTCGGTGCGGTCCAGCAGCAGGCCCCGGCCGCGGTGCAGCAGGCCGTAGAGGTGGCCCTGGTGCACGTCGATGTCGGGCAGGCGACGGCCGAGCAGGTCGGGGCCGGCGCCGAGGTCGTACCGGACGCCGATGGCGGTGATCTTTTCGAGCAGGTGGAGGTTCACCTCGTCGAACTCCATCAACTCGGTGAGCAGCCTGCGCACTGCCTGTGCGCCCGGTTCGGTGGACAGCAGCTCCGTCTGGGCTCGGGTGTTGTCCAGGACATCCTCGGCGACCGGACGGCGTTCGGCCTGGTAGGTGTCCAGGAGGGACTCCGGCGCCCAGCCGCGGATTCGTGCTGCCAGTTTCCAGCCGAGGTTGAACGCGTCCTGAACGCCGAGGTTGAGGCCCTGTCCGCCGATGGGCGGATGGATGTGCGCCGCGTCGCCGGCCAGCAGCACCCGACCGACCCGGTAACTGTCGGCCAGCCGCATGGCATCGCCGAAGCGGGACAACCAACGCGGCGAATGTACGCCGAAGTCGGTTCCGGCGATGGTACGCAACTCGCGTCGGAAATCTTCGAGGGTGGGCGGTTCGGTGCGGTCGCTGAGGCCGGCGGCGGGTACCAGGACGCTGTAGACCCCGACTCCTGACGGCCGGAGCCAGAAGCCTTGACGGGTCTCGCGGATCGCGGCCACCGTGGCGGCGATCTCCTCCTGCGCGACGCCCACCTCCATCTCGCCCATCAGACTTTCGGTCCGGGCGGGCTCGCCGGGAAAGCCGACGCCGAGCAGCTTGCGTACCGTGCTGCGCCCACCGTCACAGCCGACGAGGTAGCGCGACCGCACCTGCTCTCCGTCGGCCAGTTCGACCGACACCCCCTCGTCGTCCTGTGCGAACCCGACGACCGAGCGACCGCGCCGGACCTGCACGCCCAGTTCGACGGCGTGCTCCTCGAGCAGCCGTTCGATGACCGGCTGCCGGATACCCAGCAGGTAGGCGTACCGGGGATCCAGGCCCTTGGGCGCGGGCTTGGCAATGGCGGCGAAGTAGGCGCCGGCCGGACGCTGCCGCCCGTGCGGGAGGATGCGGTCCAGCAGCCCGCGCATCGCCATCAGTTCCAGGGTACGGATGTGCAGGCCGACGATGCGGGCGGCCGACGGCGGCTCGGTTTCCTTCTCCAGTACGAGTACCCGTACGTCGTGCAGCCGCAGCTCGGCGGCGAGCATCGCACCTGTCGGCCCGCAGCCGACGATGATCACGTCGTACGGGCGCGGTGCGGGATCGCCACCGGCCGACGATGATGGGCCGTTCGAGGACGACTGGGAGGTGAATGGCGCGGGGTGCATGGGTGTTGCCTCTCGGGAGTGCCGTGTGGGCAGGGCGCTCCCGGCGACACCTACGTCAATCGCCCGACCGTGACGGCAGGGAGGAGCACCCACATCGCTGCAACGTTCATGGGTGTCACCTCCTCGGGCGGCGTCGCGGTCACCGGCAAGATATCTCCCCCAGCCAGCTCCGTCGACTGATTTCCGCGCCGGGTGATCAGCGTGTCGGGTGGGCCAGTGATCGGTGGAGCCACTCGGTCATCAGCGCGCGCTCGGCGTCGGTGAGGCCCGGCAGGTCGGGTAGCACCGTCGCGAAGGTCACCGCGACCGCGCTCGTGGTGGTGTCGGGCGTGGCGGGTGCGGTCGCCAGGATGCTGGTGAGTACGGCGTCGAGCATGGCCTCGCCCAGGGCGGGGTCGCGCTGGTCTTCGGGCATTGCGAGCAGGGTGAGGATGGTGCCGTTGCCCGCGGAGTGGATCATCAGGAGCGCGCGCTGTTCGTCGACCCGGAGGAGGCCGGCGGCGGCGAGTCGCCGCACACGTCGACGGAGTACGTCGAGGCCGGCGACGGTTGCCGGCGAGGGTGCGCGGCTCCCCCGCGCGGCGAGCAACGCGTACAACTCGGGGTTTGTCAGACCGAACTCCACGTGCGTGCGCCACCCGGAGCGCAGGTCGTCGACCGGGTCGCCGGTCGCGCGGTCCGTGGCTGCCGACTTGCCGCTGACGTAGGTGGTCATCACGTGCTCGGCGACGGCGTCGATGAGGCCGTCCTTGTCGCCGAAGAGGCGATAGATGGTCGGTGCCTGAACGCCTGCGACCTGGGCGACGGCTCGCGTGGTCACCGCGTTCGCGCCCTTCTCCCGCAGCAGTTGCGTCGCTGCCGCGACGATGCCGGAGCGAACGTCGTCGCGGGTGTCCTGCGTCGTCACCATGAACCGATGCTAACAGTGCCTTGTTATCCGTGAAATATCAGTGATAACGTCGCTGACGTAACACCGATATCAAGGGAGTGTTCATCATGATCGTCGTCACCGGTGCCACTGGTCAGCTCGGGTCCCAGATCGTCGACCGGCTGCTCGACCGGCTGCCACCCGACGCCGTGGGCGTCAGCGTCCGCGATGTCGACAGGGCCAGCGGCCTTGCCGAGCGCGGTGTGCGGGTGCGCGCCGGCGACTTCACCGACCCGGCGACGCTCGGGCACGCCTTCGAGGGCGCCGACAAGGTCCTCGTCGTCTCCGCCGCCATCCGCGGCCCCGGCGCGCTCGCCGCCAACCGCGCAGCCATCGACGCCGCAGGCGCCGCCGGCGCCAAACGAATCCTGTACACCAGCCACCAGGCAGCCTCCCGAGACTCGCTGTTCGCCGCCCAGCCCACGCATGCCGCGACCGAGGAGCACCTGGCCGGGCTGGGGCTGCCCTTCACCGCCCTGCGCAACGGGTTCTACGCGAGCACGCTCAGCTTCTCCATCGGTGCGGCGCTGGAAACCGGGCACCTCGTGGCGCCGGCGGACGGCCCGGTGTCCTGGACCGCGCACGCCGACCTGGCCGAGGCTGCCGCCGTCGCCCTCACCGAGGAGGGTCTGCTCGACGGGATCACGGCACCGCTGACCGCAGCGGAGATGCTCGACCTCGAAGAGGTGGCCGCCATCCTCAGCGACATCACGGGCCGCACCGTCGAACGTGTCGTCGTCGACGACGACGAGTGGCGGGCGTCCGCGATCGAGCGGGGCATGCCCGCGGCGGCGGCCGACTTCACTCTCGGGATGTACCGAGCGGCGCGAGAGGGAGAGTTCGCCGTGAGCGACCCGACGCTGGAGACCGTCATCGGTCACCGCCCGACATCGGTCCGCTCGGTGCTCGAAGCCATCGTCGCCCGGCGGTGACGCGCCCGCGAGGCGGTCAGCGCAGCATCGCCCGGGTCATCCGACGGGTGGCGACGTACATCGCGATCGAGCCGAACGCGAGGAGATAGGCCACCGGGATCAGCAGGTCCCAGCTCAGGCGGCCCAGCGCGGGTTCCCGCACCAGTTCGATGCTGTGGTAGAGCGGCAGCGCCTGGATCAGGGGCCGCACCGCCTCCGGGTAGACCGACAGGGGATAGAACGTCGTCGCGAACAGGTACATCGGCAGCATGAAGAGCTGGATGTACTGGAAGTCGGGAAAGTCGCGCAGGTACGTCGTGACGGCCAGGCCGCCGGCGGCGAACGCGTACGAGATCAGCAGCGACGCCGGCAGGGCCAGCAGCACCCAGGCCGACGTGACCAGCCCACCGACGGTCATCAGGGCGAGGAATCCGATCGACGTCAACAACGCGTTGATCATCGCGCTGGTCACCTCGCCGACGGCGATGTCGGTGACGGAGAGCGGTGTCGGCAGGATCGCCTCGTAGGTCTTCTCGACCCTCATCCGGATGAAGACGCCGAAGCTGGTCTGGTTGAACGCCGTGTTCATCGCCGTTGTCGCCAGGATCGCCGGTGCCACGTAGGCGGCGTACGGGACGTCGACACCGGGGACGGTGCCGACGAGCATCCCCACGCCGACGCCGATCGACAGCAGGTACAGGACCGGTTCGACAAGAGCGTTGAGCAGCGGAGTGACCGACCGGCGGTAGATCATGAAGTTGCGTTCGATGAGCGCCAGGGCCCGGCGCCTGGTCCAGTCCGGTACGGCGACGGTGGTCATGGTGTCTCCCTCGGGCGCGGGGCGTGGGCCGTCACGGGTGCAACCGCCGGCGGTAGGTGACCCGGGCGACCAGGAAGCCGCCGATGGCGAGCACCAGCAGGTAGCCGATGTGGACGGAGCTGCCGGTGAGCGTCGCCGTGCCGAGGCTGAGCGTGCGGCACAGTTCCACCCCGTGCCAGAGCGGCAGCAGGTACGACACCGGCCGGATCCACTCGGGTAGCTGCGAGACAGCGAAGAACGTGCCGGAGAACATGTAGAGCGGCATGATGACGAAGCGGAACACCGAGTCGATCTGGCGCATCTTGCGGACGCCGACCGCCCACGCGGCGGCGGGTGCCGCGAACGCGACCCCGGTGAGCGTCGCGCCGAGCAGGGCGCCGAGCGCCCACCATCCCCCGATCAAGCCGAATGCGGCCATCACCACGATGAACGCGCCGCTGGCGATGAGCACCCGGAAGGTGATGAAGAGCAGGTGCCCGGCGGCGAGCTGTTCCGGCCTCAGCGGCGTCGGTGTGGCACTGCGGTACGCCCCGAAGCCCGCAGCCCGGGCGACCCCGCCGGCCCCCTCCAGGAACGCGTTCTGCATCGCGGCGGCGGCCAGCATGCCCGGGGCGAAGAACGCCGCGTAGGAGACGCCGGCGATCTGGGCCGGCGCGTTGTCGTCGACGAGGGCGCCCAGCCCGGCGCCGATACCGATGAGGAACAGCAACGGGTTCAACACGTTGATGACGATCGAGCCCCGCCAGGTACGCCGGTAGCGCGTCAACCAGTAGCCGAATACATGAAACACAGGTGCTCTCTCCTGCTACTCGATGAGCGATCGGCCGGTGAGCTTGAGGAACACGTCCTCCAAGGTCGCGCGGCGGACCAGTGCGGTGAGCGGCGTGAGCGACATGGCGTGCACAGTGGCGAGGGCGGCCTCGCCGTCGGCGGTGTAGACGAGCACCCGGTCGGGGAGCAGTTCCACACGGCCCTCGGCGTCGGTGCCGCCGGTGGCCAGCGCCGACGTCCGCAGCTTCTCCGCCGCGGTGTCACGTTCGTCGAGGCGGAAGCGGAGTTCGAGGACCTCGCGGGTGGCGTACCTGGTGATCAGTTCCCGGGGTGAGCCCTGCGCGACGATGCGGCCGTGGTCGACCACGATGAGCCGGTCGCAGAGCTGCTCGGCCTCGTCCATGTAGTGCGTGGTGAGGATGAGCGTGACGCCCTGCTGTTTGAGCTGGAAGAGCCGGTCCCACAGGATGTGTCGGGCCTGCGGGTCGAGGCCGGTGGTCGGCTCGTCGAGAAGCAGGATGTCCGGTTCGTTGATCAGGGAGCGGGCGATGGTCAACCGCCGCCGCATGCCGCCGGAGAGGGTTTCGACCTGGTCGCCGGCCTTCTCCTGGAGCTGGGCGAAGTCGAGCAGCCGGGTCGCGCGGTCCCGGATGACGGCCCTCGGCAGGCCGAAGTACCGCCCGTAGATGTGCAGGTTCTCCCGGACGGTGAGCTCGTTGTCCAGGTGGTCGTCCTGCGTGACGACGCCGAGGCGGGCGCGGATGTCCGGCCCCTGTGTCCTCGGGTCCATGCCCAGCACGCGCAGGCTGCCGCCGCTGATCGGCGACGTGGCGCCGATCATCCGCATGGTGGTCGACTTGCCGGCGCCGTTGGGGCCGAGGAGTCCGAAGGACTCCCCGCGTTCGACAGTGAAGTCGATGCCGTCGACCGCGCGGTACTCCGCTGTGGACCCACGCGGTGGATAGACCTTGGTCAGATCCCGTGCCTCGACCAGCGGATGCTCGCTCACCCCGGCAGCCTAGAGAAAATCGACAGTGGAATGCAAGATTTGAGCAGAAGCGTGAAATTCATTGACACGGCCCCGGGTTTGACCCTCGACCCGGTCGAGGCCCGACCATCGACGGCATGACCGACCAGACGACCGCCGACCCGACCATGACCCGCATCATCGAGGCCGTCCAGCTCGGCCAGAGCGGAGCACCGGCCCGAGCCCGCGAGCTGCTCACCGCGTTGTGGGACGAACTCGGCCCCGACGGTGACGCCCTGCACCGCTGCGCCCTGGCGCACCACCTCGCCGACCTGCAGGACACCACCGAGGCGGAACTGGGCTGGGACGAGCGAGCCCTGGCCGCCGTGGCCGACCTGACCGACGCGCGCGCCCAGGAATACCTGCCCTCGCTCCAGGTGCAGGCGTTCCTGCCGTCGCTGTACCTCAACCTGGCCGACTGCCACCGACGCCTGGGCAACGTGCGCCCGGCCCGGGAGCACCTCGCCCGGGCCCGCGAACACCTGACACGGCTCCCCGACGACCCGTACGGCGAGAGCATTCGCGTCGCTGTCCGCGACTTCGTCGCCGACGATCCCACCGACCGCCGTCGGTAGCGGGGGTCAGCGCTTGCGGTGCGCGGCGGCCGCCTGGTACTCCTGCGGTGAACATCCGTAGCGGGCACGGAACAGACGGCTGAAGTGGGCCCCGTCCGGAAAACCCCACCGGGCGCCGACGGCCTGAACCGGCTGCCGCAGCAGCGGGTTGCCCAGATCACGCCGGCACCGCTCCAGTCGCTTGGCGCGGATGAGCGCGGCGACCGTGGTCGCCTCCGCTTCGAACAGGCGGTGCAGCGACCGCAGCGAGATGTGGTGGACGGCGGCGACGCTGGAAGGGCTCAGCTCGTCACTGTCGAGGTGGCGGTCGATGAAATCCACGACGCGGGCCCGCAGCGCGGTGTTCCGGGCCTCGGGTGACAGGGTGTCCTCGACGTCGAGGAACTGGGCGAGCGCGGCGGTCAGCAGGTCAACCGCCACCGTGCCCAGGATCTCGGCCTGGGCGGGTTCGAACTGCTCCGGGTGGGCCGCGATGCTCCGCAGATGGTTCACCATCAACCCACCCACACCGAGGTGCGACGGGATCGGCGTGGCCAGCAGGCGGCGGAGCCGGTCCGGTGCCAGCGGCAGCGCCGCGTGCGGTATCTGCACCGTGATCGTGGTGGCCAGGTCGGGGCCGTCCGCGCGGTGCCGGGCGACGTGCGGCCGTGCGGTGTCCAGGAGCGTGAACTGATTCGACGCTTCCAGCGCGGACTCGGTGCGGTCCTGGATCAGGGTGCTGCGACCCGTCAGTGGAAGCGCGAGCTGGTAGACGTCCCCCTCCGCCCGGCGGACCAGGTTCGTGGGTCGGATCGAGTCCAGCGACGGGTAGCGCAGCGAGGTCATCCGAATGCGGCCGAGATCGATGGCCTGCGCGTACGCGACGAAGTTGTCCAGGTGGCCGCTGCTGATGTGCGCGGGCGCCGTCTCCTGGGCGACCAGGGCGTGCCAGAACGCGAACCTGTCCGCCGGGGGTAATACCGTCGTGTCCACCACCAGGTTGGGCAACAATCCGCTCGCCTCCGCGCCTATGCGAGGATGGATTCTTGCATGCCTCGATGCTTGCCACCCCGGCCGTAACTCCCTCGCCCGCTGCTACCTGGTCGGTGGGCGAATGTCGGCGGTGACCGGCGCCGACCTGTGGGAGGCGGCCGAGGAGATGACCCGGGTGCTGCTGCCACACCGGGCGCGTGACTGGTCGGTACCGGCCGGCTCGCTGACCTGGAGCTGCTGGACCACCGGGGCGCACGTGGCGCACGACCTCCTCGCGTACGCGGGCCAGGTCACCGGCCGCCCGGATGACCGTTACCTGCCGTTCGACCTGCGGGTCTGCGCGGACGCGAGCCCGACGCAGGTGCTCACCGTGGTGCGGGCCTGCGCCGGCCTGCTCGCCACCGCCGTCGACGCCGCCCCGCCGGACACGCGGGCCTGGCACTTCGGCCCGTGCGATCCGGCCGGTTTCGCGGCCATGGGCGTGGCGGAGACCCTGCTGCACACCCACGACATCACCAGTGGCCTCGGTGTGCCGTGGCAGGCACCGCAGCGGCTGAGCGCGTTGGTGTTGCGACGGCTCTTCCCGGACGCCCCGACCGGGGCGGCACCCGAGGTGCTGCTCTGGATGACCGGTCGCGGTGAGCTTCCCGGCCGGGCACGGCGCACCTCCTGGGTCTGGCGGGCCGCAGTCGACTGATCCGCACCGTCCTCGAGGGTGGGTGGGTGGTCGCCGGCCAGGCGACCACCCGTTGGAGCGCCCCGGTCAGGTCCAGCTGATTCCACGGTTGCGAACGCTGCCCATGCCCCACTCCTCTCCCCCTTTGATGGCGGCCCCGTGCCCGCCAACTGACCTCAGCGTCGGCCACCGCCTGCTTCGACGGTAGGGACGTCGGCGTTCGGAGTCGTTCGGGCTTGTTCGGCCGGAGACTCGAACGTCTCCGGTGCACGGCTCTGACGCCGCGGCCAGAGCGGCGCGAGGGCGAGAACCGCCACCGCGCCCGACAAGCCGCTGAACCCGATCACCGTGGTGGCCGGCCACCTGTCGGCGGCCAGACCCGCCAGGACCATCGCCGCCCCCTGCAGCCCACTGAGACCCGTGATGGCCACCCCGAACGCGCGTCCCCGGTAAGGCCCCGGCACCGCCCTTCCGAACAGCGCATTCAGGGGGATGGCGAAGGCACTCGCGGCCCCGGCCAGCGCCAACAGCAGAAGCATCATCCACAGCGGAGGGACGAGCCAGGTCACCGTCAGCACCCCGGCCGACGTCGCGGCCAACGGCAGGACGAGCCGTGGCCGGGTCGCCGGTGGACAGAACCGGGTGAGCGCCACCCCGCCGAGGGCCATCCCCAACGGCGCCGCCGCCAGCAACAGCCCGACGGTGCCGGGGCCACCGCCGTACTGTCGGGCCAGCGGTGCCATCAACCCCTCGGCCGCGTACGTGAACGCGCTCGCCGTCCAGAGGACCAGAACGTAGGACCGTAGCCGGGCATCGGCGAAGACCACCCGCAACCCGACCACCCGGCCCTGCCCGGTCGGGTTCGACGGCCCTCGCCGGGCGGGACGGGACCGCACGCCGATCCCAATCAGGACGGCGGAGGCCAGGAAGGTGCCGGCGTCCACCAGCAGGGCACCGCGCAGCGACAGCAACGCCACCAGAGTTCCCCCGACGGCGAACCCGACCACCTGCACGACCTGGGCGCTGATGTTGTCCACGCCGTTTGCCACCGCGTAGCGGTCGCCGTCGAGCACCTCCGGCATCAGCGCCGCCCGTGCGGCCACGAACGGTGGCCGCATCAGGTTGACCACGAAGAGGAGCACCACCAGGGCCGGCGCGGGGAGGGCCGGCAGCGCCGCCAGCGGGATGAGCGCCGCGCGACCCAGGTCGCAGGCGATCATCACGCGTCGCCGGGGGAACCGGTCGGCGAGACCGGACAACAGCGGTCCGCCCGTGAGCCAGGCCAGGTAGGAGCTGGCGTAGGCGGCCGCCGCCAGCGCGGCCGAGCCGGTCTCGTTGAAGACGAGATACGCCACCGTCACGGCCGTGAGCTGGTCACCGGCCAGGGACAGCAGGTACGCGCCGAACAGGTGGCGGTACTCGCGCACCGCGAAGACCTCGGCGTACGTCGCGGCGCGCTCGGTCACCTCGCCCCCGTCCCGCGCCGGCGGTGGTCCGGGCGCGTGGCCCAGACCGTATCCGCGTTCGCGCCGCCGAGGCCGGGAGCAGGCGTTCGGACCTGTTCGGTTCCGTTCGCGACAGGTGCGGGCGGACGGCTAGCCGGCGTCGAGCGCGTGGCGGTGGCCGTCGAGCGGGAAGGGCGGCCGGGCCGGCAGGGTCTCCTGGAACACGAAGCCGCACTTCTGCGCCACCCGGCAGGACGCCACGTTGTCCACCTGGTGCAGCAGGTCGAGACGCGTCACCTCGGGGAACCGGTCGAACGCCCAACGGCTCAGCGCGGTGACCGCGCGTGAGGCGACGCCACGCCCCCGTGCCCACGACGCCGTCCAGTAGCCGACCTCCGGCGCCGGGCGCTGCGGCGTGACCCCCTTGAGCACCACGTTGCCCACCAGCCGGCGACCGTCGGCCTGTTCGTCGAGGACGGCGAAGGTGTACCGCCGGCCGTCGGCCCAGTCGCGCTGTGCGCCGTCCAGCCACCGCCGGGCCTCGGCGAGGCTGGTCACCGGCGCTATGGTCCAGCGGCGTAACACCGGGTCCCGGTACGCGGCCACCATGTCGTCCAGGTCGTCGGCGCACCACTGTCGCAGCGCGACAGCCGGGGCCGAGGGCGTGTCGGGTGACCGGGGTCCGCCAAGCATCGGCACAGTGTGCCGTGGTCGTGGCTTCGGGATCAGCCCCGTCGGCGCCACCACCGCCACCAGCTGCGACCGGGCCGGCGCGACGGTGTCGCGGCGGTCGCCGGTTCGGTGGCGGTCGCCGTGACAGCGGGCCGGGCTCGTTGGGCGCGCCACCGGCGGACCACGTCCTCGGTGTTCACCGGGCGCACCGCGATCCGGGGGCCGTCGTCGGGGAAACGCAGCCAGGCCACGATCTGCACGTTCAACTGCCCCACGAAGTCACGGACGGACTGTTCGGTGGGCAGGTCCCGCACCTCGTCGGGGACCTGCTCGACGCGTCGGCGCAGTTGCAGCGACGTGGGTAGGAGCAGGTCACTGGGGAGTGCCTCACGCTCCAGGAAGCTCTTGATCCACCACGACTCGTCGTACGGCGCCCCACGACCGGGGATCGGCCTGCCCATGCCGGGCAGGTCGTCGAACTCGCCGCGCTCGGCGGCGTCCCGGATCTTCGCCTCCACTGACGCTTCCCACGCTCCGCTCACCCTGCGGCACCTCCCCTGGCCACCGTAACGCGCCGCGTCCGCCGGGCGACACGCACTTGTCAGTGGTCAGCGCGCCCGCGACGGTGAGCATTCCCGCCGGGCGCTGCCAGGCACATCACCCCGCATCGCAGGCCACGGCCCGTCAGGTGGCCCTGGGCCGGGACGTTCGTCCTGCTTACGGTCAGTGTGGGGTCTGTCGAACGGGGGGAACGTCGTGGTGAGTACCGGTGCACTGCTGGGGATCGCGCTGGTGGCGTTGGGGCTGGTGCTCACACCCGGCCCGAACATGGTCTACCTGGTGTCGCGCTCGGTGGCGCAGGGCCGCCGGGCCGGGCTGATCTCGCTGCTCGGGGTGGCCGCCGGCTTCGGCGTCTACCTGGCGGCGGCGGTCGCCGGCCTGGCCACGGTCTTCGTCCTGGTGCCGACGCTGTACGCGGTGGTGAAGCTGGCCGGTGCCGGCTACCTGCTCTGGCTGGCGTGGCGGACGCTGCGCCCGGGTGGACACTCACCGTTCAGGCCCACCCCGATGCCGCCGGACCCACCCCGGCGGCTGTTCATCATGGGTCTGGTCACCAACCTGCTGAACCCGAAGATCGCGATTCTGTACGTGTCGCTGCTACCGCAGTTCATCGACCCGACCCGTGGGCACCTGGCGACGCAGAGCCTGCTGCTCGGGCTGACCCAGATCGTTGTCGCGCTGAGCGTGAACACGCTCATCGTGCTCAGCGCCGGCGCGCTGGCCGGGTTCTTCGCCCGCCGGCCGGTGTGGCTGCGGGTGCAGCGGTGGGTGACCGGCACCGCGCTCGCGGCGCTGGCCGTCCGCATCGCCGCCGACCGCTCGCGTGCGGCCGTCGCCGCGCCCTGACCCCGGCGGTCACCGCCCCCGGTGGCGGTCGACCATCCCGGCGGCCAGCGGCGCGCCGTCCAGGTCACCGGCGGCGAGCCGGGCGGCCAGGGTACGGCGGACCATCCGGTCGGCCAGCGCTGGCGCGTGCCGGCCGACTGCCATCTCCAGCCGGCCGCGGGCGGTGGTCGCCACGTCACGGGGCGCCCGCCGGGCGGTGGCGGCCCGCAGGATCGCCGCGACCACCCCTTCGACCGGCTCGGGGCGGGACACCCCCCGCAGGGACAGCCCGGCCTCGGCGGTGCTGTCGTGGATCGGCGAGGCGACCATGCTCGGGTAGACGACGCTCACCCCGACGTGGGTGCCCACCTCGTGGCGCAGCGCGTCGGCGTACGCGACAAGGGCCCGCTTGCTCACCCCGTATGCGGCGGCGAGCGGGAGCGGTAGCACCGCCATCCGGCTGGCCACGAAGATCACCCGTCCGCGTGCGGCGAGAAGCGGGGGCAGGGCGGCGGCGGTGGTGCGCCAGGCGGCGAGGAGGTTGACCTCCAGTTGCCGGTGGACCACCCCGTCGGGCGGCAGCTCGGCCGGCGCGGGACCACCGACCCCGGCGTTGTTGATCAGCAGGTCGAGCCCGCCGAGCCGGTCGATCGCGGCCCGCACCGCCGCCGGTACCGCGTCCGGGTCGGTCAGGTCGCAGCCGAGCACCGGCACGTCGTCGTCGGGGCGGGCGTGCAGGTCGAGCCCCACCACCCGGGCGCCGGCCGCGCTCAGCGCGCCGCCGAGGTGGCGGCCGAACGTCCCGCTCGCCCCGGTGACCAGCACCCGCCGACCAGCCAGGGACCTACCGCTCATTGGGGCGTCCCGACCGGGGACGCCGCGGCGGAGCGGGCGCGGCGGGTTCCGGCGGTCAACTCCCGGGCCAGTTCGGCCAGGTAGACGTCGAAGTCCACCCGCATCGCCGGACGGCGCTGACCCCAGCGGGCGGTCGCCGCCCGCAGTTCGGCCCGGCACACGGCGCGCTGTCGCTGCGGGTCCGGCAGCGCGTACCGGCCGGCGAGGTGCGCGGCGATCAGCTTGGCCTGCGCCTCGACCAGGGGGAACGCGGAACCGGTGGACTGCATCAACCCGACGAAGCTCAACCCGGGGGCGTCGGGGTGGAACACGTGCCGGTACAACGGCAGCGTGTCGGCGCCCCCAGCGAGCAGCGCCGGGTCGAGGAACGGGACGTCCACCCGGTAGCCGGTGCACCAGATGATCAGGTCGACGCTGTCGGTGCGGCCGTCGGTGAACTCCACCCGGTCGCCGTGCAGGGCGGCGACTCCGGGTCGGGCCTCGACGTCACCGTGGGTCAGCCGTGACAGCAACCCGTCGGAGAGCGTCGGATGGTCCTGGAGGAAGCCGTGCGTCGGCGCGGGCAGCCCGTAGCGGGCGGGGTTGCCGACCGTGGTGCTCAGCATCGTCTGGCTGATGCGCTGGCGCAGCCGCCACGGCAGTCGGCGGGCCAGCGCCCCGTTGAGGGTGTCCGAGGGGCGTCCCAGCAGGTACTTCGGCACCACCCAGACGCCCCGGCGCAGCGACAGCAGGGTGCGGCTTGCGGTGTACGACGCGTCCACGGCGATGTCCATCGCGGAGTTGCCGCCGCCGACGACGAGGACCCGCCGGCCGGCCAACTGCTCCGGGCCCCGGTAGTCGTGGCTGTGGATCTGCTCGACGGTGGCGCCGGGGTACCCGGGGTCCGGCAGCCGGGGCACCCGGTTGTGCCCGTTGGCGACGACCACGGCGTCGACGGTGACCTCGACCGGGCCGCTCGGGCCGCTGGCGGTCACCGTCCAGGTGCCGGTGGGGTTCCGGGTGACCCGTTCGACGGTGTGGCGCAGCCGGATGGCGTCGGTCAGCCCGAAGCGGGTGGCGTAGTCGGCGAGGTAGCCGGCGACGCGTCGGTGGTCGGGGTAGTCGGGCCAGTCGGTGGGCATCGGGTGGTCGGCGAACTGGGTGCGTCCACGGCTGGTGTTGAGGTGCAGCGTGCGGTACGCGGGAGAGTCGGGTGCCCCGTACACCCAGAGGCCGCCGACCTGCTCGGCGGCCTCGAAGCCGACGGTCGCCACGTCGGCGTCGCGCAGTGCCTTGACCGCGGCGAGCCCGGCGGCGCCGGCCCCGATCACCGCCACCTGCTGTGGTACGCCCATTGCCGCCCCCATTAATCCAACGTCCGATGGATAATCGTCGCGCGGCGGCGGCCCGTCAAGGGGTGGGTGCTCCGTACAGCCCGTCGAGCAGGCGATGCACGAACGCCCGGAACTCGCGCCGTTCGCGGGCGCCGGGAGCACCGGCTGCCAACGCCACCACGTGCCCGTGCGTCGCCCACACCAGACTCCGTACGGTGATGTGCGGGGTCGGCTCGGCCAGCGCCCCGGCCGCCGCGGCGGTGGCGAGCAACTCCGCGACCAGCCGGTACAACGGGTCGGCGTAGCGCTGGTCCAACTCGGCGTGCCGCTGCGGTTCCAGCCAGCGGCGCAGCCACAGCGCGGTGGTCTCGGGGCGGTCCTCCAGGAAGTCGACGAAGACGTCGACCAACCCGTGCAACGCCCGCCGCGCGGCGTCGGGGCCCGCGTCGACGGCGGCACGGGCCTGCTCGGCGGCCTCGGTCAACACGTCCCGCTCGGCGGCGAACACCCGGGCGAAGCACGCGTCGTACAGCGCTGCCTTCGTACCCGTGTGGTGCGCGACGGTGGCGACGTCGACCCCGGCGGCGGCGGCGACCTCCCGCAGCCCGACGGCGTCGAAGCCCCGCTCGGCGAACAGCGCGGTCGCCGCGGTGAGCACCACCTCGCGGGTCGGCCGGGTCTCGTCGCGGCGGGGCCGGCCCGGGCGGCGGCGGGGCATGGTCATGACCGTCATTCTGCCCCTAGAATCCAGCGACCGTTGGATTGCGGAGAGGATGCGGCGATGACCGGGCTGGACCGGCGGCCCGCGGCCGCCACTGAGACGACACTTGCGCGCGGCCCTCTGGCGGGCTTCGCCGCCGGCTCGCTCGGCATGGGCGTCTGGGTGACGGTGCCCGGCCTGCTGCTGCTCTACTTCCTCACCGACGTGCTGGCCGTCGCGCCGTGGCTGGCCGGCCTCACCCTGCTGCTGCCGAAGATCGCCGACGTGCTGCTGCACCCCTGGGTGGGCCACCGCGCCGACGTCGAACAGACCCGACGCGGAGACCGCCGTCGCCTGCTGCTGCTCGGCTGCGCCCTGCCGGTGGCGTTCGCGGCGCTCTTCGCCGTGCCCGGCGGCCTGACCGGCGCGCCGGCGGCCGGCTGGGTGGCGGTGTTCTTCGTCGCCGGCAACCTGCTCTTCGCCGCCTACCAGGTCCCCTACCTGGCCACCCCGGCCGACCTGCGGATCGGCTACCACGAACGCACCCGGCTGATGGCCTTCCGGATGGTGGTGCTGACCCTGGGCATCCTGGTGTCCGGGCTGCTCGCCCCGCTGCTCACCGGCGGTGACGCCGCGACGCGCGGCGGCTACCAGCGGATGGGTGTGGTCCTCGCCGTGGGGATGCTGGTGGCCATGCTCGTCGGCGTCGTCGGCGTCGCCCGACTGCGCGCCCGCGCGCCGGCCGACACCGCGGCCGGGCACGGCGGGTGGCGGGCGTTGCGCACGGCTCTGCGCGACAGGCAGTTCCGGTGGCTGGTCGCCGCGTACCTGGCGATGTCCACCACCACCCATCTGGTACTCGCCGGGGTGCCCTACTACGCCGAGTACGAGCTGCGCGCGCCCGGCCTGACCACTGTGCTGGTGGCCGCGTTCGTGGCGCCGGCGCTGCTGGTCACCCCGGCCTGGCTGGTGGTGGCGCGCCGCGTCGGCAAGCAGCGGGCGCTGCTCGGGGCGCAGGGCGCGTTCGCCCTCGGCTCGCTGGTGCTGGCGGTGGGCCGCCCGGCCGGGTTGCCGGTGCTGGTCGCCGCGGTGGCGGTGCTCGGGGTGGCGTTCGCCGGCATGCAGTTGCTGCCGTTCTCGATGCTTCCCGACGTGATCCACGCCGCCGACAGCACCGGGGCCGGCACCTACACCGGGGTGTGGACGGCCACCGAGGCCACCGGCGCGGCGCTGGGCCCGTACGCGTACGCGCTGTGCCTGACGGTGGGTGGTTTCGTGGCCTCGACGGCCGGTGAGTCGCCGGTGCAGCCGGACGCCGCGCTCGCCGCGGTCCGCTACGGCTTCGGGGTGCTGCCGGCGGTGGCGATGGTAGCGGCGGTGCTGCTGCAACGCCGCTACACCCTGGACGCGACGGCCCGGGCGACGACCTGAACGGGCAGCACTAGACTTCGCCCTCGATGGACGCCCAGCCCAGCACCACCGAGACCCGCCCCTGCGCCCACTGTGGAGCACCGGTGCCGCAGCGCGTCGGCGCGGGCCGGCCGTTTCGCTACTGCCGCGACAACGACGGCGCCTGCCAGCGTGCCTCCCGCAACAGCCGGATGCGGCACCGCAACGCCCCCGGTCTGCCCGGGCAGGTGGCCCGCACCTGGGAGGCGGTGGACCGGCTCGACCAGATCGTCGAGACGTTGACCGAGTCGCTGCACGCCGAGCTGTCCCCGGTGGGTGTGCAGCGGCAACTCGCCCAGGCCCGCGCGGAGGCCGCCGCCGAGATCGCGGCCGCGCAGACCGAACGCGACGAGGCCCGCGACGACGCCGAGGCCGCGGTGGCCGACGCGGCCCGCGCCCGCGAGCAGGCCCGTGACGCCCGTGCCGAGGCCGACGACGCCCGTCAGCGTGCCGAACAGGCCAACCGGCAGGCCGCCACCGACGACGAACGCGCGCGGCACGCCGAGGCCGCCCGCGACCGGGCACGCCACGACGCCAGCGCCGCGGAGGCGCTGCGCGCCCAGGCCGAACGGGACCGGGACCAGGCCCGCGCCGAGGTGCGGGACCTGCGCACCCAACGCGACGCCGAACGGCAGCGGGTGACCGACCTGAGCGGGGAACGCGACGCGCTGCGCGGCGAGGCCGAACGGGCCACCCGGGCCGCCGCCGAGGCGACCGAACGGGCCGGGCGGTGGCAGGCCGAGGTGCAGGACGTGCGGCGGCAGATCGAGCAGTCCCGCGCCGACGCGGCGCGCACCCGCGCGGAGGCCGCCGACGCCGCCCGGGCGCGGGAGCAGGCCGACCGGGCCCGGGACCGCGCCGAGGTCGCCGCCCGGCAGGCCGACGAGGCCCGGCAGGAGGCCGCGGAGCTGGCCGCGCGGCTGCGCGCGGAGGGGGCCGCCCTGTCCGCCCAGCGCGACACGCTCACCGCCGAGCTGACAGCGGCCCGCCAGGCCGCGGCGACCGCCGAGGGCCAGCGCACCGCCCTGACGGTACGACTCGACGCCGCCGAGACCGACCGGGACCTGGCCCAGCGGCGGGTGGCGCAGCTCGGCGACCAGGTCAGTGACCTGGCGCTGGCACTGGCCCGCCTCGGCGCCGCCACTCCCACCGACGCCACCTGACGCGCGGGGCGCAACCTTCGGTAGACTTGAGCGGTTAACCACCCCGGTGGCAGCGGACACACCGTTGTCCCGACCCGCCTGGGGATCACCTCACCGGGTGCCCGTCCCGGCCGGCTACCCTTGGTCCCGGCCCACCCGTGGACGCCTCACGCCCTCGGGCGGGAATGGCGCGACGGGGACGCACCGTTACACCCAGAAGACCAGCACCACGAACGAGGGGAAGTCGATCATGGGCGAGCGTATGCTGCGCGGAAGCCGCCTTGGCGCGGTGAGCTACGAATCCGACCGCAACACGGAGCTCGCGCCGCGTCAGACCCGCGAGTACCTCTGCGCCAAGGGCCACCAGTTCGAGGTGCCGTTCGCCGTCGACGCCGAGGTCCCGATGACCTGGGAATGCAAGTTCGACGGCAGCGTCGCCCGACTCGTCGACGGCAACGAGCCGGAGCAGAAGAAGGCCAAGCCGCCGCGTACCCACTGGGACATGCTTCTGGAGCGGCGCTCGATCGCCGAGCTGGAAGACATCCTCGAGGAGCGGCTGCAGGAGGTTCGGACCCGGCGCGGTCGCGCCTGATCCGCACGACACGACGACGACGCCCCCGGGGAATCCCCCGGGGGCGTCGTCGTGTCGGTGAATGGCCCGGTGTCAGTGCCGGGGCTCGACGATCTCACCCTCGATGGCCCGACCACCGTCGACCACCACCGGCTGTTGCGGCTGCGAGGTCGGTTGCGGCGCACCCTGGCGCACCCGCACCGTCCGAGGCCCGAACAGGTCACCGGCGACCATCGACGACACCCGTCGCTCGGTGCCACGACGCACCCCGGCGCGGGCCAGCCGACGCACCGGCGGCACCAGCAGCAGCAACCCGACCAGCCCACTGACCAGGCCGGGCACCGCCAGCAACAACGCGCCCGCCAACCCGACCAGCCCGTCGGTCACCTGCCCACCCGGGGGCTGCCCGGCCGCCGCCGCGGCGCGGAACCCCCGCCAGGCGCGCATCCCCTCACGGCGCAGCAGCACCAACCCCAGCAGGGACGCGGCGAACACCAGCAACACCGCCGCCCCGAACCCCAGCGCCCGTCCCACACCGACGAACACCGCCAGCTCCAGCACCACCGCCAGCAACAGGGCCAACGGTACGAACCTCAGTCCTCGGCGCATCTCACCTCATCGCCATTCCTGCCGACACCACGGACATGTTTCGCCCATCCAGCATGACACGGCCCCGCTCACGGCCACCGGGCCTGACCGGTGGCCGTGCCGTGCAGGCCCCGGCGGACCGCCTGGCGCCGGTCGCGCACACCCCAGGCGGTGATCCGCCACAGCGCCTCAGCCACGATCTTCGGGCTCATCTTGCTGTCACCGCGTTCCCGCTCGGCGAAGGTGATCGGCACCTCCACGATCCGCACCCCGGCCCGGTGCGCCAGCCGGGACAGCTCCACCTGGAACGAGTAACCCTGCGACGTCACCGACTCCAGGTCGATGGCGTCCAACGCGCTGATCCGGTACACCCGGTAACCGCCGGTGGCGTCCGACACGGGCATACCCAGCGCCAGACGCGCGTACAGGTTGCCGCCGCGCGACAGCAGCAGCCGCCGCAGCGGCCAGTTGAGCACCCGCGCGCCCCTGGTCCACCGTGAGCCGATCACCACGTCCGCGTCGCGGGCGGCCGCCAGCAACGCCGGGAGGTCCTCCGGGGCGTGTGAGCCGTCGGCGTCCATCTCCACGACCGCGTGGTAGCCCCGTTCGCGCGCCCACCCGAACCCCGCCAGGTACGCCGCACCCAGGCCCTCCTTGCCCTGGCGGTGCAGCACCTGCACGTGCGCGTCGCCGTCGGCGAGGGCGTCGGCGATCGCACCGGTGCCGTCGGGGCTGTTGTCGTCGGCGATGAGGATCTGCACCGCCGGGGCGGCACGCCGGACCCGGCCCACGATCACGGCGATGTTGTCAGCCTCGTTGTAGGTGGGGATCACCACCAGCACCCGGCCCACCCCGGGCACCTCGCCCGCGCGTCGGATCGTATCGGTCGCCTGGATCACGGTTCCTCCGCTCCCGCCGGCGTACCGGCTGTTGCTATCCGGGCCTGACCCGCTGCCGCCGGCGCAGCACCGCCGCGCCGACCAGGGCCGCCGCGGCCAGTGCGGCGAGCGCCACCTCCGGCCACCAGCCGAGGCGGGTGGCGAGGGTACGTCCGTCGTCGAGCCGCACCTGCCGCACCACGACCTCCCGGGTGTTGAACCCGGTGGCATCGCTTACCCGCCCGTCGGGTGCGACGAACCCGGACACCCCGACCGTGGAGGCCATCAACGCCGGCCGTCCGTGTTCCACCGCCCGCAGCCGCACCATGGCCAACTGCTGGCGGGCCTCCGCCACGTCGAAGGTGGCGTTGTTGGTCTGCACCACGAGCAGTTGCGCGCCGCCGGTGACGGTGTCGCGGACCACCCCGTCGTAGGCGACCTCGAAGCAGATCACGTCACCGAGCACGGCGGGGCCGGCGCGTACCACGCCCGGGGTGCTTCCGGCGACGAAGTCGTTGCGGATCAGGTCGACCTGCTTGCTGACCATCCGGGCCACGTCGCGCAGCGGCACGTACTCGGCGAACGGCACCGGGTGGCGTTTCGTGTACAGCTGGCCGAGGTCCGCGCCGGTGCCGGGACGCCACAGGATGCCCGCGTTGCGGACCTGCCCGGCGTCGGGGCCCAACAGCACCGCGCCGACCAGGATCGGCGCGCCGATGGTGTCGGCGGCCTGGGAGATCCGCGCCCCGGCGGTGGGGTTGCGCAGCGGGTCGATGTCGCTGGAGTTCTCCGGCCACACCACCAGGTCGGGCTGTTGCTGCTGCCCGGAGGCGACCCGCGCGGCCAGCTCGATGGTGGCGTCGACGTGGTTGTTGAGGACGGCCTGCCGTTGGGCGTTGAAGTCCAGACCCAGCCGGGGCACGTTGCCCTGCACGATCGCCACGGTGACCGTGGCGCCCGACCCGGCGGTGGCCACCGGCACGAGCAGCGCCCCGGCGGTCAGCGCGACAGCCACGACCGCCGGTACGACCATCGGCGCCCACCGCCGCGCCGACGCCCCGGCGGCCGCTGCGGTGTCGGTGGTGGCCGGGGCGTCCGCACCCTCAACGGCCGGTGTGGTGTCGGCGGGTGTGGTGTCGGCCGGCTCGGTGGTCGAGCCGGTGCCGGTGGGGTTGATTCGCCTGCCGGGGCGCAGGATGCCCCAGGCGTGCCAGGCGGCAGTGACGAGCAACCCGCCGGCGAACGCGACAGCGAAGGTGACCACTGGAGCGCCGCCGAGCGCGGCCAGGCGCAGCAGCGGGGACTCGTCCTGGCTGAACGCCAACCGCCCCCACGGGAACCCGCCGAACGGGGTGCGGTCGCGCAGCGCCTCCTGCCCCACCCACAGCAGCCCGGTCAGCGGCGGCCACGACCAACGGACACGGTCGACCAGCGGCGACACCCAGGCGGTGGCCACACCGAGCAGCGCCAGGTAGCCGGCCTGCAACAGCGACAGCAGCACCCACGGCAGGTAGCCGGTGTGCAGGTTCGTCCAGGCCAGCAGCGGGGCGAACAGCGCCACCCCGGTCAGGAAGCCCAGGCCGGCGCCGGCGCGCAACCGCCGCCGGTGCGCGGCGGCGGCCAGCAACGCCACCCCGACCGGCGCGAGCGGCCACACCCCGTACGGCGGGAACGCCACCAGCAGCGCCAACCCGGCGGCCACCGCCAGGGGCACGGCGACCCGCAGCGGCAGGGGCCGACCCGCGACGACCGGCGCGCCGATCACCGTAGGGGTGTGGGTGTCTTCCCGGTCCAGCATCGTCACCGCAGCTTCACCTCGATCACCCGGCGAAGGCTACCCGTCTGAGGATCCCGCCGGCCGCATCGGGCCGCGCTGAGGCCCGCCGCGCCACCCCTGCTCGTCGATCTTGCACTTTCGGTGCCGACACAAGGGGCATTCCCCCTATAACAACGACACAAACTGCAAGATCGGCGCGGTGGGGCGTGGGGCGTGAGGGGCGTGAGGGGTGGGGGATGAAATCGGGGCGCGGCTTTCGCCGCGCCCCGATGCTCCCAGGCCCTTCCCGGCCGGTGTGGCGAGGATGGGGCACGACGACCTTCGGACCGACCGGACGTGGACTGGCTGCCCCCGCCGGGCCGTTGTCTACTGGCCGTGCACCTCACCCTGCCCGTACACCGGTAACCGCGGCCGGTTCGCGCCGCCCCGCCGACCCCCGCCCGCTGGACCTGGCCGCCGCGACTGTGACGCTGAAAAATGTCGCTCGGCCAGCGGACGAAGGGACGAAGCGAACAACAGCCGCTTCCCGTGGTAGGACTCAAAGACGGTACGTGCCGACCCCCGTCGGTTGTCAACCCACAGCCGGCCTGTCGTGTGTTGCGACACGGCGTGTCGGGTCGGCGAGTCTCAATGCGTCCGCAGATGGTGACGCAGCAGCGCCCGCGCGGCCGCCGGGTGTTCCTCGGCGAGCAGCCCTCCGGCGGCCAGCACGTAGTCGACGTCGACCACCGCGGCGGCGGCGCGCGGCAACGCCCACCCGCCGGCGTGGTCACCCAGGACCGCCGTCAGCACCTGCCCGGACACGTCCGCCGGCGCGTGCCGCAACACCCCACCGGAGCCCACCAGCAACCGCACGTCGCGCAGGTCCCGTCCGGCCCGCTCACCGGTGGCAGCACCCCGGGCGTGCCGGCGCAGCGCCACCGTCGCGGCGAGGGTCGCGATGCGCCGGTCCACAGCCCGCTCGACGTCGTCGGCGGCCAGGAATGCCGGGTCCGCCGCCCGCGCCGCCGCCGCCGCGCTCAGGTCATCGGTCTCCTCGGCGGTGAGCAGCCGCTCCTCGACGGCGGCGCGCACCACCCCCGGGGCGCTCCACCGCATGCCCAGATCACCCTCCACGGTGCGGGCCCGCCACAGACTGCCGGCAACCTCCCGGCCCGGCCCACTGGCCCGCTCGTCGGGCGTCAGCACCGAGTACACGTCGGTGGTGGCCCCACCCACGTCCACGACGGCGAGGTCACCGCCGAGGGTGTCGGCGAGCACCTCCACACCGGTGAGCACCGCGTCGGGGGTGGCCGCCCGCACCAGCCGCGCGAACCGGCTCCCCCTCGACAGTCGTTTACCACCGATGACGTGACGCAGGAACACCGCGCGGATCGCCGCCCGCGCCGACGCCGGGGTGAGCACCCCGATGCGTGGCAGGACATTGTCGGCGTCGGTCACGGGCACCCCGGCGTCGCGCAGCAACCCGGTGAGCTGTTCGCGGACGTCGGCGTTGCCCGCGTACACCACGGGTCGCCGCCACCGGGCGCGCGCCAGGCGGGTCGCGTTGTGGGTGACGGTGTCGGCGTCGCCGCCGTCGGTGCCGCCGACGAGCAGCACCACGTCCGGTCGGGCCGCCCGCAGCGCCGCCAGGTCGGCGGCGCCGAGCCGCCCGGCCGCGACGTGCACCACGTGCGCGCCGGCGGACAACCCGACGCGCCTGCCGGCCTGGGCGGTGACCAGCGGCTCGTAGCCGATCACCGCGAGCCGCAGCCCACCGCCGGCCGACGAGCACACGTACCAGGGCGCGTCGGCGACCCCGAGCCCGGCGGTGGCCGCCGCGACCGCGGCGTCCACCCCGTGCAACACGTCGGTGCCCACAGTGGTGGGCGCCGACGCCGCGCCGACGAGCACACCGGCGGCCAGGTCCACCACCGCCACCTTCGTGTACGTGGAGCCGACGTCGGCGCAGACCGCCAGGGCCGCAGGGCTCCCCGGTTCGCGACTGCGGGGCTCGCAACCCCGGCTCACTCCTCGCGACTCACTGGGACGACCACGGTGCCGGTCGCGGTGACCGCCACGATCGGCGGGTCGAGGACCTCGGCCGCGGACGCGGAACGGTCCGGGCGGCCCCGGCACACCACCGCGCAGCTCAACTCCAAGGTGCGGCTACGGGTGCCCACCCGCGACACCTGGGCGGTCACCTGCACGACGTCCCCGGCGTGGATGGGCGCGTGGAACCGCACGTCGGCGTACCCGGCGAACAGACCCTCGTCGCCGTCAGTCTGGATACACACCTCCGTGGCGACGTCACCGAACAACCCCAGGGCGTACGCCCCGTCGACGAGGTTGCCGGCGTAGTGGGCGTGCGAGTACGGCACATACCGCCGGTGCGTCACCGTCAACCCGAGCCGTGCGTCGGTCATGCCATCGCCTTCCGTTGCGTGATCAGGGCGTGCACGAGGTAGCTGGCCACCTCGCCGGGGGTGGTGCCCCGACCGAAGATCCGGTCCACTCCCAACTCGTCGGTCATCGACTCGTCGAAACGGGGACCGCCGACGATCAGCAGCGGCCGCCGCCCCGCCGGCATCGCCTCCCGGAACGCCGCGGACATCTCCCGGGTGTTGTGCAGGTGCGCGTCGCGTTGGGTGACCACCTGCGACACGAGGACCGCGTCGGCCTTCTCCGCCCGGGCGGTCTCCACCAACTCCGGCACGCTCACCTGCGCACCCATGTTGGTGACCTTCAACTCCCGGTAGTACTCCAGCCCCTTCTCACCGGCGATGCCCTTGACGTTGAGGATCGCGTCGATGCCCACCGTGTGCGCGTCGGTGCCGATGCACGCCCCGACCACCGACAGCTTGCGCCGCAACCGCTGCCTGATCACCGTGTTGACGTCCTTCGCCGACAGCAACGCGAAGTCCCGTTCCACCACCTGCACGGCGTTGAGGTCGACCAGGTGGTTCACCCGCCCGTACACGACGAAGAACGTGAACCCGTCGCCCATCGGCTTGGCGTGCACCACCATCGCCGGGTCGATGCCCATCTTGTTGGCCAACTGCACCGCCGCGCCCTCGGCGCGCTTGTCGTGGGTCACCGGCAGGGTGAACGACACCTGCACCATCCCGTCGCCGGTGGTGTCCCCGTACGGCCGCACGATCCTCTTCGCGGCGTCGGCGGCGCTCATGCCGCGTCCCCTTCCAGGATGTCCGTGGCCGGGTTGCAGTAGTCGGCCTCATGCGCGGCGACCCCGTCGAGGCCCTTGCCGCGGTCCGCGGGCCGCTTCATGATCCCGAAGGTGCCCTCGGCGATCGCCGTCAGCAGCGTCTGCTCCCCGATGCGTTCCAGCAGGTCCAACGCCTCACCGAGGACCTGGTTGGCGCGTCGGCGGATGAACCCGCCCGGCGCGGGCACGAAGTCCTCGTGCAGCCCACCGGCGGCGCCCAGGACGTAGCGCACGTTCTGCAGGGCGATGTCCCGGTCGGACAACCACGGCGTCACCACCGCCTCGGTCATCATCCCCACCAGCAGGATCCCCTGACCAGTCAGCGCCCCGGCAAGGTTGAAGAACCCGTCGAGCAGGTTGCCCCGGAACACGTCACCGGTCATGTGCTTCGTCGGCGGCATCCACTTCAACGGGGCGTCCGGGAACAACTCCCGGGCCAGCAACGCGTGCGCCAACTCCAGGCGGAACGACTCCGGCACCTCAGGGTTGATCTCGAACGCGTGGCCCAACCCCAACTGCCAGTTCGCCAAGCCCGCCTCGTGGGCGAAGAACTCGTTGAGCAACTGCGACACCGTCACCGTGTGCGCCTCGTCGACAGCGTCGGCGGTCGTCAGGTAGTTGTCCTCACCGGTGTTGATGATGATCCCCGCGCGGGCGTGCACCTGCCGGGAGAACCGCTGGTCGACGAAGGTGCGCACCGGGTTGATGTCGCGGAACAGGATCCCGTACATCGAGTCGTTGAGCATCATGTCGAGGCGTTCCAACCCGGCCAGGGTCGCCATCTCCGGCATGCACAACCCGGACGCGTAGTTGGTCAACCGCACGTAGCGGCCCACCTCCTTCGACGACTCGTCCAACGCCGCGCGCATCAACCGGAAGTTCTCCTGCGTGGCGTACGTGCCGGCGAACCCCTCCCGGGTCGCGCCCTCGGGCACGTAGTCCAGCAACGACTGCCCGGTGGAACGGATCACCGCGATCACGTCCGCGCCGGCCCGCGCCGCCGCCTGCGCCTGCGGGATGTCCTCGTAGATGTCACCGGTGGCGACGATCAGGTAGATCCACGGCCGCTGCGCCGGGTCGCCGTGGCGCTTGACGAGGCGGTCCCGCTCGGCGCGCCGCCGGTCGATGCGCCGAATGCCCGCGCCGACCGCCCTGCGCGCCGCCGACCGGGCAGCCGTCGCCGCCCGCCCGGTGGGCTGGGTGAACCGCACCGACCCGGCGGCGGCCTTCTGCGCCAGCAACGTCACGTCGGTGCTGCCCTCACGCACCAGGGCGTCGAACACCGGCACCGCCACCCCGTGACCCAACCCCACGTCCCCGGCGACCGCGTCGACGAGCCGGTTCACCCACGGAATACCGTCCGGGTCGGCGCCGGTCACCCCGGCCAACCGCAGGACCGCCCGCTCCACCGACACCGTGGTGTGGCTGCGCGCCAGGTCCACGACCGGCTGCCCGGCCCGACGCGCCAACTCCCGCGCCCGCGCCACCAGCACCGGATCCAGATCAAGCTTCCCGGTCACGACGACCCTTCCTCATAGATGACCTCACCGCGCAACACCAGGCGCCGGCACACCGGCAGCGGAGTCGGATCACCCGGACCCCGCTGCTCCGGATCCTCGGCCTGCAACACCGGCAGACCCCGCTCCACCCCCGCCGGCGTCGACCACACCGCGAACGTCGCCGGCGCACCCAGCGCCAGGACCCCCTCCACGTCCAGGTGCACCGCCCGCCACCCACCGCGGGTGTGCGCCGCGAACGCCGACCGCACACCCATCCGCTGCGCCGGGTTGTGGTGCGCCACCGCCGCCCGCACCGACCCCCACGGATCCAGCGGCGTCACCGGCGAATCCGACCCGAACGCCAACGCCACCCCCACCGAGTGCATCGCACCCATCGGGTTCGACTCCAACGACCGGTCCAACCCCAACCGCGTCTCGTACATCCGGCCCGCGCCACCCCACAACCTGTCGAACGCCGGCTGCATGCTCGCCACCACCCCGTACTCCACGAACCGCGCGATCAACTGCTTGTTCATGATCTCCGCGTGCTCGATGCGGTGCCGGGCCGCCCGCAACCGCTCCACCCCCACCGACCGCGCCGCCGCCGCGAACCCGTGCAGGACGGTGCCGATCGCCGCGTCACCGATGGCGTGGAACCCGCCCTGCATGCCGTGCGCCGCGCAGTCCAGCAGGTGATCACGCACCTGCTCCGCCGACAGGTACCCGTGACCGCACCCGTCACCGTCGCCGTACGGCTGGGACACGTGCGCCGTGCGGGAGCCCAACGCCCCGTCGGCGAACAGGTCCCCACCGGCGCCGACCGCACCCAACTCCCGGGCCCGCGCCGCGCCACCCAGCTCGCCCCAGTACCCGTACACCTCCGGCAGGCCCGCGCCGGAAATGCCCAGCAACCCCGTGAAGTCCTCCTCGTCGGAGATCTCCGGGCCACCGCACTCGTGCACCGCGGCGATACCCAGCGACGCCGCGTGGGCCAGGGCGACCCGCTGTGCCGCCACCCGCTGCGCCCGACTCACCGACCCCTGCGCCGCCGCCCGCACCACGTGGTGCGCGTCGCGCCGCAACCAGCCCGACGCGTCGTACCCGGCCGCCCCCGCCGCCTGCGGGCACGCCGCCAGCAACGCCGACGACACCAACGCCGAGTGGATCGACGCCTGCGACAGGTACACCCGCCGACCACCGGCGGCCCGGTCCAGTGCCGCCGCGTCCGGCAACGTCGGATCCGACCAGCCCGACTCGTCCCACCCGTGCCCCAGCACCACCGCGTCCGCCGGCAGACCCGCCGCGACGCCCGCCACCGCGTCGAGCAAATGCCCCGCCGAGCGCACCCCGGACAACTCCAGCCCGGACAACGCCAACCCGGTGTCGGTGGCGTGCACGTGCGCGTCGACGAACGCCGGCGTCACCAGCGCCCCACCCAGGTCCACCACCCGGTCCGCCGGCGGCGCGTCACCGTCGGTACCCAACCAGACAATCCGCCCACCGGAGACCAGCAGCGCGGTGGCGCTCGGGTCGGCGGGACAGTGCAGCACGCCGCCGCGATACAACGTCGAGGGGTTCGTCATGACCTCAGTCTGCCGCCACCCGAGCCGCGAACAGCTGACGCACCCCCGGCTCGGCCCGCAGCAACCCCAACGCCAACTCCGCGTGCCCCGGCACGTACCCGTTGCCCACCAGCATCGTCACGTCCGCCGCCAACCCCTCCGCGCCCAACGCGGCAGCGGCGAAGCTCGTCGCCATCGAGAAGAAGATCACTGTGCCGCCGTCCGCCGTCGCCAGCACCGCCCCGTGCTCACACCCCGGCACGTCCACGCACACCACTGTCACGTCCGCCGGCGCCCCCAACGCGGTCGTCACCGCCGTGGACAACCCCACCGGGTCGCGCGCGTCGGCCACCGCCACCACCGACGCCAGACCGGCGGCCGTCAGCGCGTCACGCTCCGCCGCCACCGGCACCACCCCGACGGTACGCGCGGCACCCGCCCGCCGCGCTGCGGCCAGGGACAGCGAACCGCTCTTACCGGCCCCACCGATCACCGCGACCCGCACCGGCGTCGGATCACCATCGCGTTGACGCTCCTCGACCACGCGCGACACCACCCGCGCGGTCAGCGCGGGCGCCCCGCACACGTCCAGCACGGCGAGGGACAACTGCGGGTCCTCGTCCTCGGGCAGCACCGCCGCGATGGACCGCGCGAACAGGATCGCCCACCCGTCGCACGGCACCTGCTCGCTTCGCCCGTCCCAACGGGCCAACCCGTCGGTGATCACCAGGGGCGTCAGCGTCAGCGACACCAGGCTGGCGACCCGCTGACCCGCCCTGAGCCCCAGCGGGGACCGCCGGCCGGCCTCCTCGACAGTGCCGATCAGCATCCCACCCGACCCGGTCACCGGGTTCTGCATCTTCCCCCGGGTCGCGACGATCTCCAGCACCTCGGCGCGGACCGCGTCACCGTTGCCGCCGTGCTTCTCCGACAACTGCCGGAAGCTCGCCGCGTCCAGATTGAGCCGCTGCACCCGGATCCGCACCTCGTTCGGCGCGATCGCCGCCGACGTCTCCAGGCGCCAAGCCGCCTGCGGCAGCACCCCCGCCGGTTGCACGACGCGGTGCAGTCCCACCGGTGACGTCACGCCAACCTCCCCTGCCCAGCCGTTCGAAGCCTCGGCCAAGGCTCGCGTAACGGGAAAACTTACGGCAGACTAGTTTCTGTACCGAATATTTTCCAGTAGCCTTCGGGCTTCGATGATCAGCCGCAACACCGAGGAGGGGCCGTGACCCAGACCATCCCCCAACCCCGTCACGCCCCGGTCGCCGTACCGACCGCCGGGCAGCCCTACGAATACCACCGCCGCCCCCTGGTCGAACCGGACTGGACCCGCTTCCCCGGCTGGCGCCACGTCACCCGCGACCAGTGGGAATCCGCCCAGTGGCAGCGCGTCAACTGCGTCAAGAACACCAAGCAGCTCCGCGCCGTCCTCGGTGACCTCATCGACGACACCTTCTACGCCGACCTCGAAGCCGACCAGAAGGCCATGGCCACCATGTCCATGCTGGTGCCACCACAAATGATCAACACGATGGTGCCGTTCGCGCCGCTGACCACCGAAGCGCTGCTCGCCGACCCCATCCGCCGCTACATGATTCCGGTCGCCTCCGACCGACGCACCGACTGGCCGTCACACCCCTACGCCAGCCGCGACAGCCTCCACGAGCACGACATGTGGGTCGCCGAAGGCCTCACCCACCGCTACCCCACCAAGGTCCTCGCCGAACTGCTCTCCACCTGCCCCCAGTACTGCGGGCACTGCACCCGCATGGACCTCGTCGGCAACTCCACCCCCGCCGTCGACAAACTCAAACTCACCCTCAAGCCCGTCGACCGCTACGACGCCCACATCGCCTACCTCAAAGCCCACCCCGGAGTCCGCGACGTCGTCGTCTCCGGCGGCGACGTGGCAAACGTCCCCTGGCGCAACCTCGAGTCGTACCTCATGCGCCTGCTGGAACTGGAAACGGTCCGCGACATCCGGCTCGCCACCAAAGCCCTCATGGGCCTGCCCCAACACTGGCTGCAACCCGAAGTCGTCGAAGGCCTGGAACGCGTCGCCCGCACCGCCGCCCGCCGCGGCGTCAACCTGGCCATCCACACCCACGTCAACCACGCCCAGTCGCTCACCCCACTGGTCGCCAAAGCCGCCCAGACCGCCCTCGACGTCGGCGTCCGCGACGTCCGCAACCAGGGCGTCCTCATGCGCGGCGTCAACGCCACCACCCCGGAACTGCTCGACCTCTGCTTCGCACTCCAAGGCGAAGCCGGAATCCTGCCGTACTACTTCTACATGTGCGACATGATCCCCAACGCCGAACACTGGCGGGTCCCGGTCTGGCACGCCCAGCAACTCCAACACGACATCATGGGCTACCTCCCCGGCTACGCCACCCCCCGCATCGTCTGCGACGTCCCCTTCGTCGGCAAACGCTGGGTGCACATGCTCACCGACTACGACCGTGAGCGCGGCATCTCCTACTGGACCAAGAACTACCGCACCTCCATCGAGTCCGCCGACCTGGAGGCGCTCAACAAGCGCTACGCCTACTACGACCCGATCGACACCCTGCCCGAGAGCGGGCTGCAGTGGTGGACCGACCACCGCGACGACTGACCCACCGACGACGACACCCCCGGGGGAGGATCCCGGGGGTGTCGCACAATCCACGATCAGGCGCAGTCCCAGTTCTGGGGATATCCGGCCGGCAGCGTCCCGGCGGCGATCTCGTCGGCGTACTCCCAGAACACCTCCGGCCAGTCACCGGCCTTGTTCATGTCCCGCAGCACCCGCCACCCGTGGCTACTGCGCAGCGCGTCGGCGGCCCGCCGCACAGCGGCCTCATCCCCGCCCGCTCTCGCCCGCAGCCACTCCGCGACCCACCCGCAGCCGACCGCGGACGTCACACCCACGCCGAAATGGTAGGAGTCGCTCACACCGATGTCCTCCAACGCGGCGACATCGAACCCGGGCGGCAGCGGCACGTCGGCGAGCACCCCAGCCGCCCGCGCCCGCACCGGCACGACCATCTCCGCCGGCAGCGACGCCAACCACGTCCGCACGTCAACACGAACGATGTCCGCGAGAACCCGGTCGAAGTCCTTACGCGACCAGTTGCCGGAGCTCTGCATCTCCACGAACATCCCGTCGCGGGGACGCAGTAGCACCGAGAAGTCGCCGCTGAAATATTCGAACAGGTCACCCGGCCAGCGGTCGACCTGCACCGACCTCGCAGGACTCACGTCGAGCCGGTCGGCGTAGCGGTCCGCGTAACCGGCAGCCGAATACCAGGTCATCTCCAGCTCGCGCCCACCCCTGCGAAACGCGATGGTCCCGTAATCGTCGGTGAACCCGTGCAGGCTGATCACCTTCCAACCGGAGCGGCTGATCAACAGCCGGGGGTTCCTCTCCGCCGCCGCCAACACCTGCGGCGAATAGACCACCTGAGCATCAGGGGTGGCGATGGGAGCCAACCCACGCTCCTCGGAATGCCCCTGCAACGCCATGGACGCCGGCACGACGCTGACGAGAACGGCAGCTGCCGCCGCGACGCTGGCGAAGCGATTTACCCGGTACCGCCGCTTCGGGACAACGCTAACGATCATCGACTCGGACATGATCTCCTCCAGCAGGCTCTGCTTCACCCCGCCGAGGTCCCCGATGACACCAAGCCGACCCGGGTCGGCATCCCGCACCAACTGGTCGACACGCTCCTCAATGGTCATCTGTCCTCCTTCCGGGTGGCTGCGGTCAGCACGTCGAGTACCTGTCCGGGTGGCCCCAGGTCGTCACCGACCAGCCCCCGCAACCTCGCCCGCGCCCGCGACAACCGAGTCCGCACCACGGCAGGGCTCACTCCCAGGACCGCAGCCACCTCACGTGGCTGCAGACCCTCCCAGACGGTGAGCATCAGCACCTCCCGGTCCATCTCCGTCAGACCCGCCAACGCCGCCCACACCGCGAGCCGCTCCGGCACCTCACTGCCCGGATCGAGGGGCGCGGCGGCAATCTGCTGTCGTAACCGCTCACCCAACCGGTGACGCCGAACGCCACCGCGATGATGGTTCGCCAGCACCCTCCGAGCCACCCCATACAGCCACAGCCGGGTTTCACCGTCGACCGGAATGTCCTGCCTGCGGCGCCAGGCGACCAGGAAGGTCTCCGCGACGACGTCAGCCGCGTCCTCGGGATGCGCGACACGCCTCAGCGCGTACGCCAGCAACGACCCGAAGTCGTCGGCGTAGGCGCGCCTGAAACGTTCCTCGTCGTACTCAATACCGGAGCTCACGTTCACTCCATGTCCGGTGGAACCCCAACCGTGACGACTGACCGCCAATCAGGCACGGATTCCGGCAAGGACGAGGCCGGCGACCCTGCCGATCACGCGGGCGGCTGCCGTAGGCGGCAGCCGCCGTAGCGACGCGATGGCCAGCAGGCCGGCCCGGACATCGTCGACGTCCACGCCGTCACGGATTACGCCCGCCGCCCGCGCGCGGTCAACGAGCACGCCCAACGCCCGGGCATGTTCCCGCCGTTCGTCCCCAAAGGCGGCGCTCATCTCCCCCGATCCCAGCAAAGCCTCGTTGAGCGCCCGGTCGTGGATCTGTCGATCGGCGAACTCAAGGATCGTGCCGGAAAGCGCCCGCCACGGATCAGGGTCGTCCAGAGCGTGGCGCATCTGCACACCGCAGGCGTCCACGCGTTCGGCGAGAACCGTCGTGACCAGCTCGGCGCGGGTCGGGAAATGTCGGTAGAGGGTCGCCACACCGACCCCCGCCCGCCGGGCCACCTCGCGCATGGGTGCCTCAAGCCCGGCCACGGCGAACGTCTCCCGTGCGGCCACCACCACGCGTTCGCGATTGGATCGGGCATCGGCACGCGGCTTCTGAGGCATCCTCCACCGACCTTCCTCCCACTTGACCCCACAGCGGAACAGCTGCTCCGTTTCCGGCCTACGGTACGGCTAGGAACACGTCAACGAGGCAAAGGAGCCACTGATGTTCGCAGCGCAGTTCGACCGGTTCGGCGGTCCGGAAGTGCTTCACCTCGGCACGGCCGACGAACCGCGGCCCGGCGCCGGCCAGATCCGAGTCCGCGTACACGCCGCCGGAGTCTCCCCGGTCGACGTCGGTCTTCGGTCCGGCCGCACCCCGATGAGCGCCCGACTACCCCTGCCGCACATTCCCGGCGTCGACGCGGCCGGAGTCGTCGACGAAATCGGCCACGGCGTCGACGGCGTGGCCGTCGGCGACCACGTCTTCGGTGTCGTCGAACTAGCGAAACTCGGCGGAGCGAGCGCCCAGTTCGCGGTACTGCAGCTCTGGGCACCCAAGCCGGCGACCATGTCCTGGACGCAGGCGGGCGCGGCAGGCACCAGCATCGAGACAGCCACCCGAGCCCTCGATCTGCTGGAACCGCAGCCAGGCATGACCCTCCTGATCGAAGGGGCCGCAGGTGGAGTGGGCAGCGTCGCCGTCCAACTTGCCACAGCCCGCGGTATCCGGGTCATCGGCACCGCCCGCACCGACAACCACGCCTTCCTCAGCCAGCTCGGGGCGACGCCTGTCACGTACGGGCCCGGCCTCGCCGACCGGGTCAACGCCCTGGGCGTGCCTCGGGTGCACCGCGCACTGGATGTCGCCGGCGCCGGATCCCTGCCGGAACTGCTCGCCCTGACCGGCGACCCGGCAGCGGTGGTGACCCTTGCCGACCACACCGCCCCCACACACGGCGTCCACCTGTCCATGGGACAACTCGCCGGTGAACCCGACGGCCGGCACGGCCTGCGCACCGCCGCCGAGCTGTTCACAGTGGGCCGGTTCACGGTGCCGATCGAGGCGACCTTCCCCATTCAGAAAGCGACCGACGCACACGACACCGCCGAACACGGATCCCGCCGCGGCAAGATCGTTATAACCGTCGACGACGCCTACGAGAACTGACCCTCGACACACCGGGGAATCACCAACCCGGGGATGCGGTGGACCGCGGACGACTAGCGTCCACCACCATGGGACACCCGAGGCCCACCCCCGACACGGGCCCCGGCGACCGGGTAACACTCGACGAGGTCTTCTTCGACGTCGTCTTCGTCCTCACCGTCACCCAACTGGCCCACGCCCTCGAAACCCACCTCAACTGGGTCGGATTCGGCCGCAGCGCCCTGATCCTCGGCCTGCTGTGGTATCTCTACACCGGCTACGCCTGGCTCAACAACCACCTCCCACCGCGACAGAACACCACCAGGCTGCTGCTCTTCGCCGGCATGGCCGGCTTCCTGCTCAGCGCCGTCGCGCTACCCGACGCCCTCACCGGCGGCGGCGCGCTCTTCGCCGTCGGCTACCTCATCGTCGTCGCCGTCCACCTCATCCTGTTCCTGCACACCAACGCCCGCACCGGCGCACTGCGGCTCGCCCCCTACAACCTCGGTGCCGCACTCCTCGTCCTCGCCGCCGCCGCGTTCACCGGCCCCGCCGTACCCGCCCTCTGGGCCGCCGCCGTCTTCACCCAGTCCGTCCTGCCCTACCTGCTCCCCCGCCGCCTGTCCTGGACCGGCGTACCCGAGGCCTTCCACCTGCGCCCCGGGCACTTCGTCGAGCGACACGGCCTGCTCGTCATCGTCGCCCTCGGCGAATCCGTCGTCACCATCGGCATGGGCGTACCCGCCAACGACCTCACCGCCGCAACGGCCGCCGCGATCGTGCTCGCCCTCGCCATACCCGTCGCCCTGTGGTGGACCTACTTCACCGACACCCGACCAGCCACGGCCGCCCTTGCCGCCGCAGCACCCGCCAATCGCAGCCAAATGGCCGCCCGCACCTATGTGTTCCCCCACTTCCTGCTGCTGCTCGGTGTCATCTCGACGGTCGCCGGTCTGCATGCCGCCGTCGCCCGACCCGACGAGCCGGCCAGCACCGGCGCCGCCCTCGCCCTCGGCGGCGGCGTCGCGCTCTACCTGGTCGGCGTCGCCGCCGTACGCCGCGCCCTACGGGTGCCCATCCCCCTGGCCCGACTCGCCGCCGCCGTGGCGGCGCTGGCCACCGTCGCCCTCGGCGTCAGTCTCCCGGTGACCGTCCAGCTCGTCACCACCATCGCCATCCTGGTGCTGATGCTGGTGACCGACGCCCGGCCGTCCACCCGCCGCCGCGACGACGAGAGCCCACGGGTCGACGCGGAACAAACGTGATCGCCCTGGCTGCCTCAGCCGCCGGCCAGCACCTCGGACAACGGCGCCGGCACCAAACCCCGCTCACGCAACCCGGCCAGGATGTGCGGCAACGCCTCATCGGTCATCGCCGCGTTCGCCTCGGTCACGTGCATGATCACCACTGATCCGGGGCGGGCGTGGTCCACCACCGCCCGCACCAGCGGTTTCCACGCCGTCGCGAACGGATCGCCGCTGACCACGTCCCCGTCGACCACAGTCACACCCAGCGGCGCCAACGCGTCCAGCGCCGCCGCGTCGTGGCACAACCCCGGAAACCGGAAGTAACGGGTCTGCCGGCCCCCGTACGGAGCGATCACCTCGAACGTCTTCGCCACGTCGCCGGCCAACCTGTCCACCGGCAACCGCGGTAGGTCGTAGCAGTCAGCGGTGAACGCCGCGTGCCCGTAGGTGTGGTTGGCCAACTCGAAGCGCGGATTGCCGGCGATCCGCCGGGTCACGTCCGGATACCGCCGCACCCACTTGCCGGTCAGGAAGAACGTCGCCGGCACCTGCTCGCGCTCCAGCAGGTCGAGGATGCGCAGGTTCGCGTACGACGTCACCCGGCCGGACCGCAGGCTGGCCAGCATCCCGTCGGTCATGTCCGCGTCGAAGGTGAGCGCAACCTTGGCACCGGTGCGCGGACCGTGATCCACCACCGGCGCCCTGGCCCCGATCGGCGTCGCGCCCGGCACCGTGGCAACCGCCGGCGGCGACGAAACAACAGCCGACGGCACCGCCGGAGACACGCCGGTCGACGGCGCACCCGTCGACGTCGACGACCCGACGAAGACCGGCCGTTCCGGCGGCGGCACCCGAGACGCCGTACACGAGACACCGCCGACAACAGCAACCACCGAGAGCACGCCACACCACAACGGACGAAGCCGCACACGAATCACACAATCGATCATCCCAAACGCGAACCCCGCTCACTGCCCCGCGCGCCCGCCCCCACCACCGCGCCGATCTTGCACTTTCGGTCGTCGGATTGGGCGGGATGCCCCATCTGCCGCAACAGAAAGCGCAAGATCGCCCGGTCGTGCCCCGAGGACGGGCCTGAGGGGGCGCGATCATGCAGTTTTGGTGCCTGTTTTGTTGCCTGATAGGCGCTTCACCCCCCACCACAACTCCATGATCGACGGAGCGAGACAAGGGGCGGAGCGAGACAAGGGGCGGGGCGAGACAGGGGGCGGGGCGAGACAGGGCCGGTGCGGCGGGACGGGACTGAACACGGCACAACCCCAGCCGCCGGCCCTGGCGGCTCACACGTCGGGTCCCCGGGCAGCACCTGCCCGGGGACCCAACGTCCGCTCAGGTCACTTGTTGAAGGCGTCCTTCACGTTGCGACCAGCGTCCTTGACGTTCTGACCGGCCTGCTTGGCGCGCGCGTCGCTCTGCTGGCTGGCGCCCTCGCCCCGCATCTGCTCGTTGTCGGTCATGTCGCCGACGCGCTCCCTCGCGGCGCCGGTCATCTGCTCGACCTTGTTCTTTGCCTTCTCGGTGAAGCTCATCGCGCCTCCTCGGTCTGGCGGGTGTCCCCGCTCGGTTGCCCGGTCTCCGGGTGCCGAAACCGGTGGTGCCGGTCGGCACACCCGCTAAGGCATCCTAGGAAGATAGGTAGTGGGAGGTCGGCTGTTGGGCGCTCACCATGGTGGTTAACTGACCGGATGGGAGAGCTCCTGCTGATTCGGCACGGCGAGACCACCTGGAGCGCCAGCCTGCGGCACACCTCGTACACCGACCTGGAGCTGACCCCCGACGGCGAGCGGCAGGCCCGCACCCTGGCCGCCTTCCTGGCCGGCCGGCGCTTCGTCAGAGTGCTGGCCAGCCCCCGCTCGCGGGCGCTGCGCACCGCGCAGCTGGCCGGGCTCACCGTCGACGGCGTCGACGAGAACCTCAGCGAGTGGAACTACGGCGAGTACGAGGGCCGCACGACAGTCGACATCCACGACGACGATCCGCACTGGAACATCTGGACCGACGGCTGCCCCGGCGGGGAGTCCCCCGCGCAGGTGGGTGAACGGCTCGACCGGGTGCTGGCCCGCGTCACACCGCTGCTCGACCGTGGCACCGTCGCGCTGGTCGGGCACGCGCACAGCCTGCGGGTGCTCGGTGCCCGCTGGATCGGCCTGCCCCCGTCGGCCGGCGGACGGCTACGGCTGGACACCGCCACGGTGAGCGCGCTCGGTCACGAGCACGGCCGGCAGGTCATCCTGCGGTGGAACCAGCCGGCTCCTCCGGCGCCCGGGACCGCGACCGACTCGGTGCCGCAGCGCTGATCTTCGGCGGCCGGTTCTCGTACGGGGTGGACAACACCACAGTCGTCCGGGTCGTGACGTTCGCCGAGGTGCGGATCTCCTGGAGGACCCGCTCCAGGTCGGTGGGGCTGGCCACCCGCACCAGCAGCAGGTAGAAGTCCTCCCCCGCCACTGAGTAGCAGGAGTCGATCTCCGGTAGGTGGGCCAGCCGCTGCGGGGCGTCGTCCGGCTGCGACGGGTCGAACGGCCGGATCGCCACGAACGCGGTGAGCGGCAGGTCCAGCGCCTCGAACGACACCCGGGCGGCGTACCCCTTGATCACCCCGCGTTGCTCCAGCCGACGGACCCGCTGGTGCACGGCGGACACCGACAGCCCCACCCGCTCGGCCAGGTCGGTGTACGACAGACGGCCGTCGGCGGTCAGCGCGGCGACGATTGCGCGGTCGATCTCCTCCACGGCGTGCAACCTACCGGGAAAACCGTCGCACGGCGACGAGGTACCCGGTGGGCGGTACCCGCGGTGGGCCCGCGACGCACCCACCGCGGCACCGCCACCAGTCAGTCCTTGGCCAGCGCCCGGGAGATCACCATTCGTTGGATCTGGTTGGTGCCCTCCACGATCTGCAGCACCTTCGCCTCCCGCATGTACCGCTCCACCGGGTGGTCGGCCACGTAACCCGCGCCGCCGAGCACCTGCACCGCGTCGGTGGTGACCCGCATCGCCATGTCGGTGGCGAACAGTTTCGCCTTGGCCGCCTCGATCGCGTACGGGCGGCCGGCGTCGCGCAGCCGAGCCGCCGCCAGGGTCAACGCGCGGGCTGCGGAGATCTGGGTGGCCGCGTCGGCGAGGAGGAACCCCAGCCCCTGGAAGTCGATGATGGAGCGGCCGAACTGCTGCCGCTCCCGGGCGTAGGACACCGCGTAGTCCAGGGCGGCCTGCGCCAGCCCGACCGCGCACGCCGCGATACCCAGCCGGCCGGAGTCCAGGGCGGACATCGCGATGGTGAAGCCCATCCCCTCGCCGCCGATCAGCCGGTCGGCGGGAACCCGCGCCTCGTCGAAGGCGATCTGCGCGACCGGGGAGGCGCGCAGCCCCATCGTCCGCTCGGCCGCCTGCGGGGTGATGCCGGCCGTGCCCGCGTCGGCGAGGAGGCAGGAGATGCCCTTCGGGCCGGGCCCTCCGGTGCGGCAGAAGACGTTGTAGAAGTCGGCCGTCCGGGCATGGGTGATCCACGCCTTGGTGCCGGAGACCAGGTACGCGTCGCCGTCCCGGTCCGCCCGGGTGGTCAGCGCCGCCGCGTCCGACCCGCCCTGCGGCTCGGAGAGGCAGTACGCGCCGAGCAACTCGCCGCCGAGCATGTCGGGCAGCAGCTTGCGCTGCTCGTCGCTGCCGAACGCGGCCACCGGGTAGCAGGACAGGGTGTGCACGCTGACCGCCTCGGCGACCGCGAGCCAGCGGCTGGCCAGGATCTCCAGCACCTGCAGGTACACCTCGTACGGCTGGGCCGCGCCGCCGTGTTCCTCGGGGTAGGGCAGGCCGAGCAGGCCGGCCCGGCCCAGCGTGCGCAGCACCTCGCGGGGGAACTCGGCGCGTTCCTCGAAGGCCGCGGCCTTCGGCGCGAGCTCACGGTCGGCGAGCTCGGTGGCGAGACCCAGCAGGTCGTGGGCCTCGTCGGTGGGGAGGATCCGGTCGACAGTCATAGCGCGATGAGCTCCGTGGGGGTGGTGTTGAGCCGTTGCACGCCGTCCGTGGTGCAGACGACGATGTCCTCGATGCGGGCGCCGTGCCGGCCCGCCAGGTAGATGCCCGGTTCGATGGAGAACGCCATGCCGGCCTCGAGGGGTCGCTCGTTGCCGGCCACCAGGTACGGCTCCTCGTGCCCGTCCAGGCCGATGCCGTGGCCGGTGCGGTGCAGGAACGCGGCACCGTAGCCGGCGGCGGCGATCGGTTCCCGGGCCGCGGCGTCGGCCGCCGCGCCGGTGATTCCCTCTCGCACCGCCGCGACGGCGTCGCGTTGGGCGTCGCGCAGGACCGCGTAGTAGTCAAGGAAGTCCGCCGGAGCCGACCCGCCCGCGAGGTAGGTGCGGGTGCAGTCCGAGCGGTAGCCGGAGGCCATCGTGCCGCCGATGTCGACGACCACCGGCTCGCCGGCGCCAACGGGCCGGTCGGAGGTGCCGTGGTGAGGGCTGGCCCCGTTCGGCCCGGCCGCCACGATGACGAAGTCGACTGTCACGTGCCCGGCGGCGCGGATCGCCGCGGCGATGTCGGTGGCCACCTCGGCCTCGGTACGACCGGGGCGTAGCCACTCGCCCATCCGCAGGTGCACCTCGTCGATCGCCGCGCCGGCCTCGGCGAGGGCCGCGATCTCCGCCGGGGACTTGCGGATGCGCAGCTCGCGCAGCACCTCCCCGGCGAGCCGTTGCACGGCGTCGGGCAGCGCCGCGCGCAGGCCGAGGACCTGCTCGGCCCACATCCGGTCGGCGAGCCCGACCGCCGCGACCGGGCCGTCGAGGGCGGCGACGACAAGGGGGTACGGGTCGGTGCCGTCGACGTGGTCGACGATGCGTACCCCGGTGGCCGGCGCCGGGGACGCCTCGGCGGCCGGGCGTTCGAGCCGGGGCACGACGAGGGTCGGCTCGCCCTGGGCGGGCAGCACGAGGCAGGTCAGCCGCTCCCCCGCGTGGGCGTCGTACCCGGTCAGGTAGCGCAGGTCGGAGCCGGGGGTGAGCAGCAGGGCGTCCAGGCCGGCGGCGGCCGTGGCGCGCTGCGCGGCGATCAGCCGGTCCGGCGGATACAGCTCGTCGATTCCCACCCCGTCAGCTTAACGGTCGTTTGGGCAAACCCCATATTCACGCCGACTGGCCATAAATCTACCGACGTTGATTGACTCGGACAGTTAACACTCTTTAAGATTTGGCTGCCTCGAGGCCCACACGCCCCCTGCGTTCCCCTCATCCCGCCCGCGACAAACCGCGTGGGCGGGCGTCGTCCCCCGCCCACGGGAAGGCCCCCGATGTCCTCACCACTGCGCCGCGCCCTCGCCGCCGGCCTGCTCGCGTTGGCCACCGCCGCCGCGACCCTCACCGTCACCTCCACCGCCGCGCAGGCCGTGGTGCTGCCGAACAACTTCAAGAGCGTCGGCTACATGCCCTCCTGGGCCGGCAACATCAACGCCATCCAGTACAACAAGCTCACCCACATCAACTACGCGTTCGTGCTGCCCAACAGCAACGGCACCCTGCAAGGGGTGGACGGGGCCCGGCTCTCCTCGCTGGTCTCGCAGGGGCACGCCAACAACGTCAAGGTCTCCATCGCCGTCGGCGGTTGGAACGACGGCAACGACTCGGCCTTCGAGGCGCTTGCCGCCAACTCCACCAGCCGCACCGCCTTCGTCAACAACCTGGTCAACTTCGTCAACCAGTACAACCTGGACGGCGTCGACATGGACTGGGAGTACCCCGACCCGGGCACCTCGGCCAACAACTACACGGCGCTCATGACCCAGCTCGGCAGCGCCCTGCACAGTCGCGGCAAGCTGCTCACCGCCGCCGTGGTCTCCGAGGGCGGCAGCGTCCAGGGCGTCCAGACGGCCGTGTTCAACCAGGTCGACTGGCTCAACATCATGGCGTACGACGGCGGAAGCCCGCACTCCAACTACGACTGGTCGATCAACAGCATCAACCTGTGGAAGGCCCGCGGCCTGCCGGCCAGTAAGGCGGTCCTCGGCATCCCGTTCTACAGCCGCCCCGGGTACTACACCTACTCCGCGCTCGTCGCGATGGACCCGGCCAACGCCAACCGGGACTGCACCACGGCCGGCGGCGCGCAGCAGTGCTACAACGGCGTCCCGACGGTCAAGCGTAAGACGCAGTGGGCGCTGGCCAACGCCGGCGGCGTGATGAACTGGGAGCTGTCGCAGGACACCACCGGCTCGACCTCACTGGTCAGCGCCATGTACGACACCATCATGGGCGGCACCACCCCGCCGCCGACCGGTCGCACCGGCCGGATCACCGGGCTCGGCGGCAAGTGCGTCGACGTGGCCTCGGCGAGCACCGCCAACGGCGCCGCCATCCAGCTCTGGGGCTGCAACGGCAGCAACGCCCAGACCTGGACCGTGGCCAGCGACAGCACGCTGCGCGCCCTCGGCAAGTGCGCCGACATCACCAGCGGCTCCACCGCCAACGGCGCGAAGGTCCAGCTCTGGGACTGCAACGGCAGCGGCGCGCAGGTCTGGCAGGCGCAGTCCAACGGCACCCTGCGCAACCCGCAGTCGAACAAGTGCCTCGACGTCACCGACAACACCTCCGCCGACGGCACCCGGTTGCAGATCTGGGAGTGCTTCGCCGGCGCCAACCAGCGCTGGACGCTCCCGGCCTGACACCGCCCGTACGCCCCCGGCCCCGCAGGGGTCCAGGGAGCAGCCGGCTCACAGGGGCCCCCGGTCGACGCGAACGCGTCAGCCGGGGGCCCCTGCGTACTCGCGGACCACTGTGAGCATCTCCTGCACCGAGCCGGCCGGGTCGGTGACCGGGAACTGCACGGCGCGCACCACCGCCTGCGGGTCGACCAGCAGCGTCAGCCGCTTGAACCGGGTCATCCCCCCAGCGCGGAACACCGGCAGCAGCAACCCCGCCCCCAGCCGACCATCCTCGTCGGACAGCAGCGGAAACGGCAGTTCGGCGTACGCGGTGAAGTCGGCGAGCTGGTCGGGCCGTTGGGTGCTGACGCCGTACACCCGGGCACCGGCGCTCTGGAAGTCCTGATGACGCCTCGCGTAGGTGGTCGACTCCAGGGTGCAGCCCCGGGCACCGGGAATCTTGTCCCACCCGGGTGGATAGCCGTGGGTGCCCGGCGCGTACGCGCCGGGGAACAGGTAGAGCACCGTCCACGCGTCCGTCGCGGCCACCGCCACCGGCTTTCCGTCGGCGGCGGGCAGGACGACCTCGGGCAACCGCCGACCGACCAGGTCCTGCACGCGGCGCGCCTCGGCCGAGCCGGCGCCGGCCGTAGCGGTCACCTCACCCTCACCCATCACGTGCCTCGTTCCCCAGTCCTGAAGCGCGATCAGCACCGGCAGGAGCCCTTCGCCCTTCCCGGTGAGCAGGTAGTCGTAGCGCGGCGGGTGTCGCGAGTACGGCCGGCGCTCCAGCACACCGTGCTCGACGAGCGCGCCGAGGCGCTCGGTCAGCGCCCGACGGCTGACGCCCAGCTCACGCTGGAGCGCGTCGAAGCGGGTCGTCCCCCCGGCGACGTCACGCACGATGAGGAACGTCCACCAGTCCCCCAGCACGCCGAGCGCCTGCGCGATGCCGCAGTCCGCATCGGCAAGATCTTCTCTCCGCACCGGCTACCTCCGTTGGTCCCGCTCCGACTATAGTCCGTTCCAGATTGGAACGTGGTGGGTCGGAACGGGGGACGACGACCAGCCCGCACTGTCGTCTTCCGGCCCCCCACGCCTCCTCTCCGCCCTAGCCTGGGATCGGGGCGCCCGCGCGGGCGCCCTGACCGGGAGGACAGAGGTGGCAGGAAACGCAGCGAACCGGGCGGCGACACGCCGTCGCCGCCAACTCTGGGCCGGGGTCCTCGCGCTCGTCGGCCTCGTCCTGCTGATCATCGGCGTCACCGTCGCCGACGGCGTCGCCGCCTGGGTCGAGGTGGTGGTGGCGATCCTGCTGCTGGTGACCAGCTACGTCGTGCAGTACCTGGCCCGGCGGGAGACCGTCTACCGGCCCGACGAGCGACGCTGACCCCACCGGCGGCCGGGCGTACGCCCGATCGTCGGACCGTTGTGCCAGGCTGTCCGGCGTGGCAAACCGACCCCCGATCCTGCTGATCGACGCAGCCAGCCTCTACTTCCGGGCATACTTCGGCATTCCGGAGTCCGCCGCCAGGGCCGAGGACGGCACCCCGGTCAACGCGGTGCGCGGCTTCCTCGACATGCTCGCCACCCTGATCCGGGTGCGCGGCGCCGACCGGATGATCTGCGCACTGGACTACGACTGGCGTCCCGCGTGGCGGGTGGACCTGCTGCCGTCGTACAAGGCGCACCGGGTCGCCCCGCAGGGCGGCGAGATCGTTCCGGACACCCTCTCCCCGCAGGTGCCGATGATCCTGGAGGTCCTCGCGGCGGTGGGCATCACCGCCGTCGGCGCGACAGGTTACGAGGCGGACGACGTGCTCGGCACCCTCTCGGTGACCCAACCGGGGCCGGTCGAGGTGGTCTCCGGCGACCGGGACCTGTTCCAACTCGTCGACGACGCCCGACCGGTCCGGCTGCTCTACGTCGGGCGCGGTGTGGCCAAACTCGACGACTGCGACGACGCCGCGGTGCGCTCCCGCTACGGTGTGCCCGCCGACCGGTACGCCGACTTCGCCGCGCTGCGCGGCGACCCGAGTGACGGGTTGCCCGGGGTGGCCGGCGTCGGGGAGAAGACCGCCGCACGGCTGATCGAGCGGTACGGCAGCATCGCCGGCATCCTGGCCGCGCTCGACGACTCCGACTCGTCCTTCGCGCCGGGCCTGCGCGCCAAACTGGTCGCGGCACGCGACTACCTGGGCGTCGCGCCGACAGTGGTCCGGGTCGCCCTGGACGTACCCCTGCCGGAGCTGCCCACCGCGCTGCCGAGCGCCCCGGCCGACCCGGACCGGCTGCTCGAGCTGGCCCAACGATGGAACCTGGCCGGCTCGGCCCGCCGCCTGGTCGACGCCCTCGCCGCCCCTCGGGGCGACGACAGGTCGTCGACGTCTCCGCAAGCGGAGTAACACCCCGACACCCGGATCGCTCCACCCCGGTCGGGGGACGTGCGGGCGAACGCGGAATCCCGCGCTCGCCCGCTGGTTACCGTCCGTTGAGGTGGACCGGACAGGTCCGTCGAGTCGAGAGGTTCCGCAGGAGTAACCCGTGCACCTCCCCGCGCCGGAGCCCGGATCGCCGCAGGCCAGCGGTCCGCCGGTACGCGACCCGGAGGGCCCGCGCCGGGTCACCCTCCTCGAACTCTTCTTCGACCTGGTGTACGTGGTCGCGCTGGCGCTCATCTCGCGGGGAATGGTCGTCCAGCTCGACTGGCACCGGGCCGCCGAGGCACTGATCCTGCTGGCCGCCGTCTGGTGGACCTGGACCATCACCACGCTCGTCACCGACCTGTACGACCCGGAACGCACCGAGATCAAGCTGCTGATCAGCGCCGTGATGTTCGGCGCGCTGCTGATGACCACCGCCATCCCGGAGGCGTTCAACGACCGAGGGATCGTCTTCGCCGGCACGTACGTGGCGATCCACCTCGGGCGTGGGCTGTTCCTGATGCCCGCGGTACGCCGCGAACCGCAGACCCAGCGCCGCGCCGCCCGCATCTTCCTCTGGTTCGCGGTGTCGGCGATCCCCTGGCTCATCGGTGCGTTCGTCAGCGGGGACGCCCGCATCGCGTGCTGGGCCACCGCGCTCGCCATCGACTACGTCGGCTTCCGTCTGGCGTACCCGGTGCCGGGTCTCGGGGTGGTGCCCGAGAAACAGCGCAACGTCACGGCGGAGCACCTCTCCGAGCGCTACCAGCAGTTCTTCATCATCGCGCTCGGCGACGCCATCCTGACGATCGGCACGATGTTCAGCATGGAGCACACCGAGGCCCAGAACATCGGAGCCTTCGCGGTGGCGTTCCTGACCACACTGCTGCTCTGGCGGATCTACGTCCACAAGTCCGGCGAGCTGCTGCCGACCGCCATCAAAGCGGCCCAGTCACCGAGGAAGTTCCTGTTCAGCGCCCCGTACACCCATCTGTTGATGATCGCCGGCGTGGTGACCACGGCGTCCGGCTTCCACCTGGTGTTGCACGAGCCGGCCGGACGGACCCCGCCGGCGTGGCTGGCGGTGATCCTCGGCGGCCCGGCGCTGTTCCTGGCCGGGCGGGCCTCCTTCGAGTACGAGGTGTTCAGCCGGGTCTCGTGGTCCCGGCCCGGCGGAGTGCTGGCGTTGCTGACCATCGCCCCCGGCCTGCTGTACCTGCCGCCGGTGTTCACCTCCCTCGGTGGGCTGTTGGTGCTTGCCGGCGTGGCCTACGCGGACTTCCGGCGCAGCCACGGCAAACCGCCCGAGGTCCCCTCGCCGCCGCACTGAACCATCCACCCCGCCGACGCGCGTCGCGCCCGAGCGACAGCCACTCACACGAGCGCGCCGGCGTACCCCCGGACCCGCAACCGTTGCCGGGCGGTGCCGGCCAGGCGGACCTGAAGGCCGAGCGGCGCGGCGGCGCGACGGACGTCGTCCAGGTGCAGCGACCCGTGCCGGTCCACGGTGAGCACCGGTGGTTCTTCGAGGTCACCCTCCGGCGCGTGGAACGAGAGCAGGGTGACCGAGGTGGTGAGGTAGCCCGGGTACGCGGCGCGGGCCGCGGCCTCGTCCCGGTGGACCAGCACCACCAGATCGTCGAGGTGGGCGAAGTCGGCGGCGAGGGCGCCCGCCTTCCAGTGCGCCGGTTCCTCCGCGGCACCAGTGAGATGGCGGGACCGGTTCGCCGAGGTGATGTAGAGGTGATCCGACCCCGTCTCGGCGAGAGCCCGCTCGAAGAAGACATTGGACGGGCAGGTCAGCCCCGGTGCGATCACCTGGGTGGTCCGCATCCCCTGGTCGATCTGGGTGAGGTGCTCGGGGAGCCGCTCCGCCGCGGGACCGCGGAAACCGAACGGCCCGGCACCGTAGAGGGCGTCCATCAACGCTCGCACCCGACCGACAGGCAGGCGGGGCGAGATCCGCGTCCAGTCGAACATTCCGGGGATCCGGCCGATCGCCGTGGTGATGCTGCCGACCTGGTGGACCGGTCGCCCCTTGGCCAGGTTGACCCGGCGTACGGCGGCCGCGTCGGGGCGCGTCACGATGACGTAGAAGTTGGCGAACGCCGCCGCGACGATCGCGCCGCGAGCCAGCGCGCGGGCCGCGACCGCGACATCCTCGGGGCGGTCGATGTAGAGGGGCGGTGTCGGCGCGTCCATTAGTCCTCCTCGGCGGGGCCGTGAGGCAGTTCTACGTCCACTCACCCGGATGGCGGCGAGGTCGGTCGTCGATCCGATAGCCGACAGGCGCTTCCCCGTGCGGGTGGTGGATGCCCGGGCGGTACACAACGGCGGACCGCATCGGCCGGATGGGGGATCCGGTCGTGGGTCTTAGCACGCAACCGTTAGCCGCGAGACCCGATTGGGTACAACGGCTGCACCTCAGATCCACCACATACCTCAGGAGGCAGCTATGCGCGGCACCTCGATTCTCGGAGTCATCGTCGTGATCTGGTTGGTTATCGGCGCTGTCGCCGCCGGCCAGCGCGGTTACTACAGCGGCGACGACACCAACTGCGCCGAGGCCGGCACCATCCTGGTCACCGTCGTGGCCGGGCCGTTGAACTACATCGGCGCCAACCCGAAGATCGACTGCAAGCTGCCCGAGCCTTCCAAGTAGGCAACAGCCGTCGACCGGCCCGTACCCCCTCGGTGGGGTACGGGCCGGTCCGCGTTTGGCGGGCTGAACCCTGGGGCCCAGCCCGCCTTCTCCCCCCTCGGATCATCGTCGTTGTCGTCGGGCGCACACCCGCTAGGGCATCCTAGGAGGCTGGTTTGCTGATTGACGGCGTTTGGTGCTGCCCGCGACGGGAACCGCCGAGGCCTCAGACGGCGGACGCGATCGGGGTGCGGGCATGCAGATCGGCTACAAGTTGGCCTCGGAGGGGTACGGCCCGCAGGAGATCATCCGACAGGCCGTCCTGGCCGAACGGGCCGGCTTCGACTTCGTCGAGATGAGCGACCACTTCCACCCGTGGCTGGATGCCCAGGGACACTCGTCCTTCACCTGGAGCGTGCTCGGTGCCATCGCGGCCAAGACCAGCACCCTCCGCCTCGCCACCGGCGTCACCTGCCCGACCGTCCGCTACCACCCGGCGATCATCGCCCAGGCCGCGGCGACCATGGCACTGATCTCCGACGGCCGGTTCACCCTCGGGGTCGGCGCTGGCGAACGGCTCAACGAACACGTGGTCGGCCAGGGTTTCCCCAGCGTGCGGGGCCGACACGAGCGACTACGCGAGGCGCTGGAAATCATCCGGCTGCTCTGGCAGGGCGGCTACCAGTCGTACGAGGGCCGGCACCTGCACCTGGAGGACGCCCGGGTCTTCGATCTGCCGGACACCCTTCCGGTGATCGCGGTGGCGGCCAGCGGTGAGGTCTCGGCGCGGCTCGCCGCCGAGCTGGGCGACGGCCTGTTCGCCACCGAACCGGACGCGTCGATCGTCGAGCACTACCGCCGCGCCCAGGGTTCCGGCCCGCGCTACGCCGAGGTGCCACTGGCCTGGGCCACCGACGAGCAACAGGCGGTGCGGGCGGTGTTGCAGACCAGCCGGTGGATGGTCACCGGCTGGAAGGTGATGAGTGAGCTGCCGAACCCGGTCAACTTCGACGCGGCCAGCGCGTACGTCGAGGAGAAGCACATCAGGCAACTCTTCGCCGTCGGCCCGGACCCGGAACCGCACGTCGCCAAGGTCCGGTCGTACGTCGAGGCGGGCTTCGACCACATCGTCCTGCAGAACGCCGGCCCCGACCCGGACGGCTTCCTCGACTTCTTCGCCGGCGACCTGTCCGGTCGCCTGCGCGCGATGGGTTGACGCCGGCGGGCAACCGCCCGACGACCGGAGCGGGATGCGGCGAACCGCCCCGACCGCTCATCGGGGCGGTTCGCCTGCGGCTCGGGATGGGTGCGCGGGTGTGGTCAGCGGAAGCAGTGCGCGATCGGTACCTGGCTGCCCTCGCAGTTGGTCGGCTCGTTCTCGACGACCACGCTCTCATCGTCGATCTTGACCTGGGCGTGCATGCCGAAGACGCCGCCGGGCTTCAGCGTCGAGGCGTTGTGGGTGACCTTGCTGGTGTAGATCGCCACCGAACCCGCGTTGGCGTAGATGCCACCGCCCTTGGACGCCGCGCCGACGGCCTCGTTACGGGTCACGTCGCTGCCGCGGACCAGCAGGTTCGCCTTCTCGGCGTAGATCCCGGCCCCGAGACCGTGGGTGGTGTTGCCGTCGATGACGCTGTCGTCGATGGGCGTCAGGCCCTTCACCGTCGAGATGCCGCCGCCGTTGACTGTGGACGTGTTGCCGCGGATGGTCATCGTGCGCAGCACCAGCACCGCGTCGGAGTTGGCGGCGCCGCCGCCGATTTGCGCGGTGTTGTTCAGCAGCTCGGTGTCGGAGACCTTCGTCCGGGCCGAGAAGCTGGCCAGCCCGCCACCCTGAGCGGCGCTGTTCTGGGTGAAGGAGACGCTCTCCACGTCGGCGGCCCCACGGTAGTTGCCGAGCCCGCCGCCGTAGGCGTTGGCGCTGTTGCGGTGGAACTCGGAGCGCTTCAGCGTCAGTACGCCACCGTTGAGCAGGCCCCCGCCCTTGCCCGCGGCGCCGGAGGCGCTGTTGCCGACGAACGTGGAGTCGGTGACCACCATGTTGCCGTCGTTGAAGATGCCGCCGCCGCCACCCTCGGGCGACAGCGAGGTGCTCTGGGTGACGGTGACCCGTTCCACCACGGCGGTGGCGCCGTGCACCACGTGCACGCTGCCGCCCTCGATGGCCGAGCGGCCGTTGTGCAGTTCCACGTCGCGCAGGGTCAGCTCGCCGCCGTCCCGAACGGTGAAGAAGCGGAACGGAGCGGCCTGGGCGTCCCGGGCGATAGTGGCGCCCGCGCCGTCGATGGTGATGGCATGGTAGATCACCGGCAGACCGGCGGTGTCGTCGGCCGGGTTGTGCGGGGGCGCTGCGCTCGCTCACCCGCGCCGAGCGGCTGCTCTCCCGCCGGCTGGGCGCCGTCCTGGCCGAGGACGAGCTCAGCATCGAGGCGTGGCGGGTGCTCTGCCTGCTCGCCGACGGCCAGGGCCATCCGATGAGCGAGGTGTCGATCGAGGCGTCGCTGCCACCGGGCACCCTCACCAAGCTCGTCGACCAGCTCGTCGACCGCAACTTCGTCTTCCGCCGGATCGACCCGATCGACCGCCGACGCATCAGGGCGTACCTGACCGCTCGGGGCCGGCGTGAGCACGCCCGCCTGGACGAGCGGGTCCGGGCCAGCATCGCCGAGCTGGGCATCCCCGAGCTGGGCATCCCGGGTACCGGCATGGCCGAGATCAGCGAGTCGGGGGTGCCACCGGCCGCCAACCTCGTACGCCAGCTCGACGACCTGATCGGCCGCCTCGACCCGGCGCGCCGCCAGGAACCCGCCCGCCGGCACGGCCCAGCCCGCCGGCACGACCCAGCCCGTCGTGACGATCGCGTCGATGCCGGCGTTGCTGACGTCCTCCACCGCTGACCGCCCCGCCGCTTCCCCCGCTCGCCCGTACCCGAGCCTCCGGGCGTGCGGACTTCCGGGCGTCCGGCGCGGCCTCGAGCGTGGCCCGGCCTGCCACCCCCACACGGCAAAGAGCGTGATGTCTGTGAGTCATCACGATGACTCACAGACATCACGCTCTCCAAAGAGAGTCCGCCGACGCCGACGCTGACACGGGGGCCAGGGCGGCGTCGCGCAGCGCGAAGACGGCATCGCGCCAAGACCGGCCAGACCGCCAATGTGGCACCCGGCCGGGGTGCGGCTTCCTAGACGGTCAGGTAAGCGCGCAGGGTGTGCGCGTCGGGGGCGGTGGCGGTCCACAGCGTCGCCGGCCCGCCGGTCAACGGCAACCGGGCGACGCTGCCCTCGGCCGTCGGAGGTTCGGCGGGTTGCGACGGGTCGACCACCAGGAGCGACCCGGTGGCCGTGGCGCCGCCGAGCACCGCCGGGCCGGCCCAGCCCGGCGCGTGCGGTCCCACCGCGAGGGACTGGCGCAGCAGTGGCCGGCCCCCGTAGTCGACCTGGGTGTGCACGACGGCGCCGCCGGGCGCCTCGCCGTACCGGCCGCAGATCAGCTCGTCGCGCCACCGCAGGCTCGCCCCGGCGGCCAGTTCGATCCGGGACTCGGCGAGGTGCGCGCAGCCGGCCGCGGCGACCAACTGCTCGGGAAGCCAGTGCAGCATGGCGTCAGCGTGCACCACCGCCCGCACCGCCATCCGGGAGACGGCGCCCGCGCGACCCGGCAGGGCGATCGACGCCGCCACGCTGTGCACCCGGACCGCCGCGCCGGGGCCGACCTCGATCTCCAGGCGCAGATCGTCCCCGGCGAGCGGTCCGGCCGCCCCGCCGACGAGGTGCACGGTGGCGACACCACGGTCGGTAGGGGTCTGGCGCAGCAGCAACGGTGTTTCGCCGTGCAGCTCGACAAGGGCCGTACCGCCCCGACCGTCGGCCCGGGCAACCAGCCGGGCGCGCGCTCGCATCAGGCTGGGCCGACCGGCGTGGCGAGCGGGTGCAGGGCGGCGTGGTGGGCCAACTCGTGCCGGATCCAGGCCGCGACCGACGTTGCCGTGGGGTCGCCCACGATGGACAGGAACAGTGTCGGAAGTTCCCCGCGCCGGGCCCGCGCGTCACGATCCATGACGGCGAGATCGGCACCCACCATCGGCGCCAGGTCGGTTTTGTTGATCACGAGAAGGTCGGCGGAGGTGACCCCTGGCCCGCCCTTGCGGGGCACCTTGTCGCCGCCAGCCACGTCGACCACGAAGATCTGCCGATCGACGAGCCCCCGGCTGAAGGTCGCGGTCAGATTGTCCCCACCGCTCTCCACGAGGACCAGGTCCAACGGGCCGACCGCCTCGGCCAGTTCGTCGATGGCGTCCAGGTTGGCGCCGATGTCGTCGCGGATCGCCGTGTGTGGGCAGCAACCGGTCTCCACCGCGCGGATCCGGGACGGGTCCAGCACCCCGGCCCGTCGGAGGAAGTCGGCGTCCTCGGTCGTGTAGATGTCGTTCGTCACCACGCCGAGCCGAAGCTCGTCGGCGAAGGCACGGCAGAGTGCGGCCACCAGGGCCGTCTTGCCGGAACCGACCGGGCCGCCGATGCCGACCCGCAGGGCACGACCGGCAGGAGCCAGCGGCGGATGGGGGTCCACCCCCGCTTCCGGATGGGTGTGCGGGACGGTCTCGTCGTGGGGTGGGACGGCCGGCGGCGGCGTGGTCGGTTCGACGGCGGGCACAGCGCTCGGCACAACGGTGTCAGGACGCAAAGAGACGCACCTCCCAGGTGGCATGGATTTCGGCATGGATGTCGGCGAGTGGAGCGGCGGCGGCCGGCAGCCGCTCCGGTGGGTCGTCGGCGGCCCGCGCCGCGTCGGCGGCCGTGCCGTCGCAGGCGTCGGCCAGGCCGACAAGCAGGGCCTGGACCTGGTACGGGTCGAGGCCGAGCAGGCGGACGCCGGCGCTGGCCGTCCCGGTCAGCGTCCCGTACGCGGCGATCGTGGCGGTCTCGACGCGGGACAGGCCGGCCGCCGCGCAGAGCAGCCCGAGCACCAGCGGCTGGTGTGCGCCACCTGGCGTCGCGGGCAGGTCGGCGAACGGGGCGTCCGGCCAGATGGCCCGACCGGCCCGCAGCAGTGCCCGGCCCTGTCGGCGCGAGACAGCCCGTAGCGCCGGAGCTGCGGTACGGGCGTCCAGCTCCGCGTCGAGCCGAGCCAGCGCCCCCGACCGAGCGTCGGACTCAGCCGGCGCGTCCGACCGGGCGGCGGACCCCGCCGGCGCGCCCGGGTCGGCGGTCACGGCCACCGCCGCCCGGTGTGCGGCCGCCGCGAACGCCGCACCGACCAGACCGGCGGTGGCCAACCGTCCGGCCAGGAACGCCTCCAACGAGGCCAGGTCGCTGACCCGGCCGGCGGCGACGGCCGCCTCCAGACCACCGGAGTGCGCGTGCGCCCCGGCCGGGAAGCGCCCGTCGGCCAACAACAACAGCAGGCTCGGCGTCGCCATCAGAACAGGAAGTACCGCTGGGCCATCGGCAGCCGGGTCACCGGGTCCGGCTCCACCACCTGCCCGTCGATCCGCACCGTGAAGGTGTCCGGGTCCACCTCGATGTGCGGCATCGCGTTGTTCTCCGGCAGGTCGGCCTTGCCCCGCGATCGCACGTCGCTCACCGGCACCACCCGGCGACGCACGTCCAGGCGGAGTCCGGCGTCCAGGGCCGCCGGGGCCACGAAGGCCAGGCTGGTGGCGGCCGCCGCCGCGCCGTACGCCCCGAACATCGGCCGCGGCAGCATCGGCTGCGGTGTCGGGATCGAGGCGTTGGCGTCGCCCATCTGGGCGTACGCGATCATGCCGCCCTTGAGCACCAGGTGCGGCCGGACGCCGAAGAACGCCGGGTCCCAGAGCACCAGGTCGGCGAGCTTGCCCGGCTCGACCGAGCCGACCTCCCGCTCCAGTCCGTTGGCCATCGCCGCGCAGATGGTGTACTTCGCCACGTACCGTCGGGCCCGGTGGTTGTCGGCGGGCCCGTCACCCGGCAGCGCGCCGACCCGGTCCTTCATCACGTGGGCGCTCTGCCAGGTCCGCATGATCACCTCGCCGACCCGGCCCATCGCCTGCGCGTCGGACCCGATGATGGAGATCGCGCCGAGGTCGTGCAGCAGATCCTCGGCGGCCATCGTGGACGGTCGGATGCGGCTCTCGGCGAACGCCAGGTCCTCCGGCACCGACGGGTTGAGGTGGTGGCAGACCATCAACATGTCCAGGTGCTCGGCCAGGGTGTTGGCGGTGTACGGCCGGGTCGGGTTGGTCGACGACGGCAACACGTTCGGTTCGCTGGCCACTGTGATGATGTCCGGTGCGTGCCCGCCACCGGCTCCCTCGGTGTGGTACGAGTGGATCGCCCGTCCACCGATCGCCCGCAGGGTGTCGGCGACGAACCCGGCCTCGTTGAGCGTGTCGGTGTGGATCGACACCTGCACCCCGGACGCGTCAGCCACCCGCAGGCAGGCGTCGATCGCCGCCGGCGTCGTGCCCCAGTCCTCGTGCAGTTTGAAACCGCCCGCGCCGGCCCGCAACTGTTCCCACAGCGCCTCGCTGGAGACGGTGTTGCCCTTGCCGAGCAGCAGCACGTTCACCGGCAGGGTGTCCAGCGCCTCGTGCATCCGGGCCAGGTGCCAGGCGTTCGGGGTGACTGTCGTCGCGCGGGTCCCCTCGGCCGGCCCGGTGCCGCCGCCGACCATCGTGGTGATGCCACTGGCCAGCGCCTCGGTGACGATCTGCGGGCAGATGAAGTGCACGTGGGTGTCGACCGCGCCGGCGGTGAGGATCCGGCCGTTGCCGGCGATCACCTCCGTTGACGGACCGATGACCAGGTCGGGGTGGACACCGGGCATGGTGTCCGGGTTGCCGGCCCGGCCGAGCGCCACGATGCGCCCGTCGCGCAGCCCCACGTCGGCCTTGACCACGCCCCAGTGGTCGAGCACCACGGCGCCGGTGATGACGGTGTCCAGTGCGCCCTCGGCGCGGGTGGTACGGGCCTGCCCCATCGACTCGCGGATCACCTTCCCGCCGCCGAAGACCGCCTCGTCGCCGCCCACGCAGTGGTCGGTCTCCACCTCGATCAGCAGGTTGGTGTCGGCCAGCCGGATGCGGTCACCTGTCGTCGGCCCGTACAGGTCGATGTAGCGGTCCCGCCGCACGGCGCTCACCGCGGCGACCCGTCGGCAACCGCCGCGTGCGGCGACGGGTCCAACGGCCCCGCGCACTCTCCGCGCAGGCCCGGCACGATCCGTGCTCCGCCGAGTGGTACGAGGTCCACGGTGCGGCTGATGCCCGGCTCGAACCGGACCGAGGTGCCCGCCGCAACGGCGAGCCGCTGCCCCCAGGCCGCGCCCCGGTCGAACGACAGCGCCGGGTTGGCTTCGGCGAAGTGATAGTGCGAGCCGACCTGTACCGGACGGTCGGCGGTGTTGACCACGAGCAGTGTGGTCACCGGACGACCCACGTTGATCTCGACCGGGTCGGCCGCCGGCAGGATCTCCCCGGGGATCACGGGATCGGGTGGTGCACAGTCACCAGCTTGGTGCCGTCCGGGAATGTTGCCTCCACCTGCACCTCCCTCAGCAGCTCGGGGATGCCGTCCTGGACGTCGTCACGACCGAGCACCGCCCGGCCGGCGGACATCAGGTCGATCACCGACCGGCCGTCGCGGGCCCCTTCGAGGAGGAACGCGGTGATCACCGCGACGGCTTCGGGGTAGTTGAGGCGCAGGCCGCGTTCGCGGCGGGCGCGGGCGACATCGGCCGCGACGTGGATGAGCAGGCGGTCCTGCTCGTGCGGGCTGAGGAACACTGGGCTCTCCCGGTGGGGTCGGCGTGCCCTGCTCGCCGTCGGCTCGGCACGGAGCCGCACCGGGCATCAGCGCCCGGGGACGAGCTGGGAGTCACACGACCGCCGGGTCACCGCCGACGGGGCGCTCCGGGACTCCACCATCCCGGCCCGCGCGACGGGCAACCGGCGGTGTCGGGTCGGATGCGGACCGCACCGCCCACCGCTGAGCAGACCGTAGAGGATCACCACCGGCCGAGGCAACAGTCCGGCGCGGGTCGTGCGGCTGGCCGCCGGGTACCGGTCCGGCGGTGGGCAGGGCATGATCGCCGGATGACGGCGACGAGGGGTACCCGCGCACTGCTCGGTGTTCTGTTCCTGGCGGTGGCAACGGTCGGGGTGTGGATCCTCTGGTTGGGCTGGGACACCGAGTACACGGTCGACGCGCAGACCGGTGCGAGCAGCGGCCCGTACGAGCCGTGGCAGGTGATCGGCTGTGTGGTGACGCTCGCGCTGCTGGCCGCGCTCGCCGGGACGCGGCTCAGCCCGTGGTTGGTGGCGCCGGTGATGACGGTGGCGTTCACGGCGGCCTGGTCGTGGCGGGCCGCGTCGACCGACGACAGCGGGTTGTGGGTGGTCGGTGGGATTCTGGTGCTGCTCGGCATGGCGGCCGGCAGCATGGCGGTCAGCTTCCCCGCGCGGCGGTTCGCCCGACGCCGGGCCGGCCGGCCCGGCTAGCCAGTGTCCTGGCGTTCCTGCGCCGGCACCTCGGTCACCGTCGGTGGGTGAACGCACGCCCGGCGACCGCGAACAACGACAGGCTGATCGTCGCGACGAACACGCGCATCGTCGGGTCGAAGGTCAGCGCGGAACCCAGGTCGCGGGACACGTGTGCCCCGATGAAGGTCGGCACGGCGTTCCACACGGTGACCGCGAGCAGGAGCAGGGCGGTGATCGCGAGGACGGCGGCGAGCAGGCATTGCCGCAGGTAGCGACCGGACTGCTTGCCCCGTGCCCAGAGCCGGGCGACAGCCGACGTCGGCGGTCTGTGCCAACTGCCGTGCCGTACCCAGAGTTCCTCGTTGTCCTCGAGGGAGTGTCGGTTGACGATCGCCTGGATCAGCAGGTAGGTGCGCAGCAGCAGGTGGACCCTGGACGGCGCGTCGAACGCGACGCCGCGCTGCAACTCCCGCGTCTCCGCGCGGATTCTGCCGGCCCACCCGCGCAACTGCCGATCGGTGACGTCGACGCCGGTCCGGTTCGCCCGATGCCACGCGAACTCGAACCGGTTCGCGGCGCGGTCAAGGGCCTGCACGGCACGGCGTCGGTCCGGTGGCGCGGGATCCGCGTCGACGCACTCGCCGAACTCGAGGAGAGCGGCGACCAGCGCCAGGTGCGGACGCGTCCAGACATCCCGCTCGACGCGCCACACGCACACCGAGGACCACAGCGCGGCGGCGGCCAGACCGGAACCCGCGAAAGCGAGTCCCACCAGGACGTCGTACCAACGTGTCGGATGAATCTCGGGGGTGGCCGACACCGCCACGCTCGCCACGGCCGCGACAGCGCCCCCGATCGCCGCCACGCGGTACCCAACGGCGAGGCGGGACACGACGAGCGCCGCCACAGCCCCGAGAAGGAGGCTCGTGGCCGAGGCCACCACCCGGTCGGCCAGTGACCCGCCGACGATGCCGAACGCCGCGATGGCGGCCACCAGGACGCCGAGAACGAGCGGTAGCCGCTGCGGCGTCCGCAACGGGTGCAACGCGACGTCGAGCCAGTCGAGCGTGAGCCTGGCGCCCCGTACGGTGGCCGTCACCGACACCGGGTCGTCGTCGACGTGGCCCCAGAACGTGTCGTAGCCGGCCGGAAGGCCGCGCCGCCTGAACTCCTCGCGCTCCTTCCTGCGGTTGGCCAGGACCGTGGCGTCAATCCGTTCGCCGTGGGTGATCCACCACGGCATCGGATCGAGCCGGTCGGCGACCTCGGGCTCGTCGACCGGCTCGATGTCGAACTCCTCGTCGACGAACGGCATGTCGTCCACCAGATCACCACCAGTTCGCGGATGTGCCCCAGTGGTAGCACGGCACGACAAGTCAGCCGGTGCTCACCGGGGCGCCCACCACCGGGTTGCGGCCGGTCAGTGGGCCGCGACCGGCTGCGGTGCCGGGCGCGGCGTCGGCACCCCGGCGAACGGGACGTCGACGTTCTCCGCCACCCCGGGCGTTCCGTCGGGGTGCCGCCACAGCCCCCGGTCGCGCAGGATGGGCAGCACGCCCTCTCCGAACCAGTACGCCTCCTCCAGGTGCGGATAGCCGGAGAGGATGAACTCGTCGATGCCGAGCGCGTGGTATTCGGCGATCCGGTCGGCGACCTCGGCGTGGCTGCCCACCAGCGCGGTGCCGGCCCCGCCGCGGACCAGGCCGACCCCCGCCCACAGGTTGGGGGCGACCTCGAGCCCGTCGCGGGAGCCACCGTGCAGGTCGAGCATCCGGCGCTGTCCCTCGGACTCGCTGCGGCGCAGCCCCTCCTGCACGGCCCGGAGGTCGGTCTCGGAAACACCGTCGAGGAGGCGCTGGGCCTGCGCCCAGGCCTGTTCGGCGGTGTCCCGCACGATGACGTGCAGTCGGATGCCGAAGCGCAGCTCCCGTCCGGCGTCGGCCGCCAGCGCCCGGACCCGTTCCAGTTTCTCGGCGACCAGGGCCGGCGGTTCGCCCCAGGTGAGGTAGACGTCGCTGTGCCGGACCGCCACCGGGAGAGCCGCCGCGGAGGATCCACCGAAGTAGACCGGCGGCACCGGGTCGGGCAGCCGGTGCAGCCGCGCCTGTTCGACGCGGACGTGGGTGCCGTCGTGGTCGACGGTCTCGCCGCGCCAGAGTGCGCGCACCACGTGCAGGAACTCGTCGGCCCGCGCGTACCGGGCGTCCTTGTCCAGGAAGTCACCGTAGGAGCGCTGCTCCTGTGACTCGCCGCCGGTGACCACGTTGAGCAGCAGCCGGCCCCGGGACAGCCGCTGGAAGGTCGAGGCCATCTGGGCGGCCAGTGTGGGGGCCAGCAGCCCGGGCCGGAAGGCGACCAGGAACTTGAGTCGCTCGGTCACCTCGGTGAGCATCGCGGTGCTGAGCCAGGCGTCCTCGCACCAGGCCCCGGTCGGGGTGAGCGCGCCGACGAAGCCGAGTTGCTCGGCGCTGCGGGCGATCTGCCCGAGGTACGCCACGCTGGCCGGGCGGGCGCCTCCGGCGGCACCTGTCGGTACGCCGTGTCCGCCGCCGACGATGTCCCGGCTGTCGCCGTTGGTGGGCAGGAACCAGTGGAAGGTGAGGGTCATCTCGGCTCTTTCCGTGCGGGGGGCGGCGGGTGGGGGGCGGGTGCGCGCGGAGCGGGCGGGCACCTCCTGAGGGGTGGGACGATCCCACCGACAGCCTACCCATAAAACCTATCGGGTTAGTAGGCTACTGCCGGCGCCGACACCTGTCGATGCGCCACCACCCCCGCATGTCCCGACCCGAGGAGCCGCCATGCCCACCCCGTCGACGAGCCGCCCACCGCAACGCCGCCTCCTGACGGCCGCGCTCACCACCGTGGCACTGCTCGCCACTGTCGCGGTGAGCGCGTGCGGCGGACCCGCCGACGCCGGCGGCAGCACTGGCAAACTCCGGATCGGCTACCAGCGCTTCGGCGGGCTGAGCCTGGTCAAGGCGCGCGGCGCGGCACCGGATGTGGAGTGGTCGCTGTTCGAGAGCGGCCCGGCGCTCACCGAGGCGCTCAAGGCCGGCTCGATCGACATCGGGCAGACCGGCGAGGCGCCGCCCGTCTTCGCCGCCGCCGGGAAGATCCCGTTCTCCATCATCGGCACCTCGGCGCCGATCCCGCAGGGCGAGGCCGTGCTGGTCAAGGCCGACAAGGGCTATCGCAGCTTCGCCGACCTCAGGGGCAGGACGGTGGCCCTCAACAAGGGGTCGAACGTGCACTGGCTGCTGGTCCGGCTCCTGGAGGCGAACAACATGACCCTGAAGGACATCCAGGTCAAGTACCTCAAGCCCGCCGAGGGACGGCCCGCGTTCGACAACGGCCAGATCGACGCCTGGGTCATCTGGGACCCGTACTTCGCCCTGGCCGAACAACCGGGGGTCCAGGTGCTCGCCGACGCGACCGGCCTGGCCAGCAACCGCGAGTACGTCCTGGCCGCACCCGATGCGGTCGACAAGCGGTCGGACGACGTCAAGGCGTTCCTCCAGCGCTACCGCGAGGTGACCGACTGGGGCATCGCCCACCCCGAGGAGCGAGCCGCCACCCTCGCGCCGGAGCTGAAGATCCCGCAGGACGTCACCAGCCGCGCCCTGGCCCGCAGTGCGAAACCTCTCGCGCCGGTCACCCCGGCCATCGGCGACGAACTCCAGGCGATCACCGACAGCTTCATCGCCCTGGAACTCATCCCGGGTCCGGTCGACCTCCGATCCCGGGTGGACGACCGGTTCAGCGCGGTGTTCCAGTGAGTCGTACGACGCTCGTCGAGGCGCCCGACGAGGTCGCGGCGGCGGCACCTGTCGTACCCCGTCGTCAGCGGCCGGCCCGGCGCTGGCGGCGGGTGGTGAGCCCGGTGGTGCTGGTCCTGAGCTGGGAGTTGGCCGCACGGACCGGGTTGCTGGCGGCCGAGAAGTTGCCAGCGCCCAGCGACGTGCTGGCCACCGGTTGGCGGCTGAGCCGGGACGGGACGCTCGGCATCCACCTGCTGGACTCGCTCACCCGGGCCGGGGCGGGCCTGCTCATCGGCGGTCTCCTGGCCCTGGCCCTGGGCACCGTGGCCGGGCTGCTGCGGCTCGGTGACGACCTGGTCGACCCGCCGGTGCAGATGGCCCGGATGCTGCCGCACCTCGGGCTGGTCCCGTTGCTGATCATCTGGGTCGGCATCGGTGAGTCACTCAAGATCAGCCTGGTGGCTCTGGGCGCGTTCTTCCCCATCTACTTCAACACCTACGCCGGCATCCGGGACATCGACGAGCGACTGGTGGAGGCGGCCCGCACCTGTGGTCTCGGCCCGGCCGCCCGACTGCGCCACGTGGTGCTGCCCGGGGCGCTGCCGTCGCTCTTCCTCGGCCTGCGGCTGGCGATCGGGGCGGCCTGGCTCAGCCTGGTCGTCGGCGAACAGGTGAACGCCCAGACCGGGATCGGCTTTCTGATGATGGAGGCGCGGGAGTTCAGCCAGACCGACGTGGTGGTGCTCGGCCTGCTCGTCTACGCCCTGCTCGGGCTGATATCCGACAGTGCGTTGCGTGTGCTGGAGAGGAGGATGTTGACATGGCGTCGCGGGCTGCGGGCCACCTGAACGGCACCGAGCCGGTGCTGACCGCCCATGCGGTGCGCCGAGCGTTCGGGCCGACGGTCGTGCTGGCCGGGGTCGACCTGACCATCGCCCGCGGTGAGGTGGTGGCCCTGCTCGGCGGCAGCGGTTCCGGCAAGAGCACACTCCTGCGGATTCTCGCCGGGTTGGACGGCGAGGCCAGCGGGAAGAGCGTCGTGCACGGCACCGCGGCAGTGGTCTTCCAGGAGCACCGGTTGCTGCCGTGGAAACGCGTGGCGGACAACGTGGGGCTCGGGCTGTCCGGCGCGGACGGCCCGGGGCGGATCCGGCGGGCGCTGGCCGAGGTCGGCCTCGCCGAGCGGCACCGCGCCTGGCCGGCCGAGCTGTCCGGCGGGCAGGCGCAGCGCGTGGCCGTGGCGCGGGCCCTGGTCCGCGAACCGGACCTGCTGCTGCTCGACGAACCGTTCGGCGCCCTGGACGCGCTGACCCGACTACGGATGCAGATCCTGCTGCGCCGGCTGCGCGCGGAGCACGGCTTCGCCGCCCTGCTGGTCACCCACGACGTGGACGAGGCCCTGCTGCTCGCCGACCGGATCCTGCTCCTCGACGACTGCCGCATCGCCGCGGAGATGCCCGTCGACCTCGGTTCCACCCGTACGCCGGACGACCCGGCGTTCGGCGCGCTGCGCCGCCACCTGCTCGACCGACTCGGCGTTCCCACCACCTGACGAGCGGAGCTGTGATGACCCGCTGGACCCCCGATCCCACGTTCTACCCCTCGCCCCGGGAGGCGGTGACCGCGCCGGCGGAGAAACTCGCCTACGTGGCGGCCTTCGACCGGTCGGCCAGCCGTCCGGACGCCATAGTGGTGCTGGACACCGACCCCGACTCCCCCGACTACGGCCGGGTCGTCGGCTGGACCGACCTGCCATACGTCGGTGACGAGCTGCACCACTTCGGCTGGAACGCGTGCAGCAGTGCGCTCTGCCCGACCGCCCCGCACCCGCACGTCGAGCGGCGCTACCTGATCGTGCCCGGCCTGCGGTCGTCGCGCATCCACGTGCTCGACACCCGACCCGACCCACGCCAACCGCAGATCGTCAAGGTGATCGGGGCGGAGGAGCTGGCGAAGCGCGCCGGCTACTCGCGGCCGCACACGGTGCACTGTGGCCCGGACGGCATCTACCTCTCCGCCCTCGGCGGGGCGGACGGCGCGGAGGGCCCGGGTGGCATCGCCATCCTCGACCACACCACCTTCGAGGTACGCGGGGCCTGGGAGGCCGACCGGGGCCCGCAGTTCCTGGCGTACGACGTGTGGTGGCACCTGACCCAGGACGTGCTCGTCACCAGCGAGTGGGGCACCCCGACGATGATCGAGGACGGCATCGTCGGTGAGTTGCTGCTGGGCCGACGCTACGGACACGCCATTCACTTCTGGGACCTCGCAAAACGCCGGCACGTCCAACGGGTCGACCTCGGCGACCAGTACCAGATGCCGCTGGAGCTGCGGCCGGCGCACGACCCGACGAAGTCGTACGGGTTCGTCGGGGTGGTGATCAGTGTCGAGGACCTGTCCGCCTCGATCTGGTTGTGGCACCGCGACGGGGACGCCTGGGCGGTCACCAAGGTGATCGACATCCCGGCCGAGCCGGCCGACCCGGCGGCCCTGCCCGACCTGCTCAAGCCGTTCGGGGCGGTGCCACCGCTGGTGACCGACATCGACCTGTCGGTCGACGACCGGTTCCTCTACGTCTCCTGCTGGGGCACCGGGGAACTGCGCCAGTACGACGTCAGCGACCCACTGCACCCGGTGCAGACGGGCTCGGTGCACCTCGGTGGGATCGTCCGTCGGACCGCGCACCCGTCCGCCCCGGACGAGGCGTTGGCCGGTGGCCCGCAGATGGTGGAGGTCAGCCGGGACGGGCGGCGGGTCTACGTCAGCAACTCGCTCTACGGCTCCTGGGACGACCAGTTCTACCCCGACGGGGTGGGCGCCTGGCTGGCCAAGCTCGACGTCGACGTGGACACCGGCGGGCTCACCCCGGACGAGCGGTTCTTTCCGCACGGGGAGGAGTTCCGGGGTCTGCGGGTGCACCAGACCCGGTTGCAGGGCGGGGACGCCTCCTCCGACTCGTACTGCTTCCCGTGACCGTCACCACACTGGCGACGCTCGCCGCGCTCGGCGCGTTCCACGGTCTGAACCCGGCGATGGGTTGGTTGTTCGCGGTGGCCCGGGGTCTCCAGGAGCGGAGTCGCCCGGCGTTGCTGCGCGCCCTGCCGCCGATCGCGGCGGGGCATCTCGCCTCGGTGGCGATCGTCGCCGCGCTTGTGGCGGCGACCCGCTCGGTGACGGCGAGCAGCGCCCTCGCGGTGGTCGGTGGTGTGCTGCTCGTCGCCTTCGGGCTGTGGCGGCTGCTCTCCGAGCGGCACTTCCGCTGGGCGGGGATGCGACTGTCGGCGGCGCAGCTCGCGGCCTGGTCGTTCCTGATGTCGTCGGCGCACGGCGCGGGGCTGATGCTGGTGCCGGTGCTGGTGGCCCAGCCGGTGCCCGGGGGTCACGCCGGGCACCTGGCCGCCGCGCCGGTCGGTGCGCTCTCCGGCCTCGTGGCGGCCGGGGTGCACACGGTGGCCATGCTCGGCGTCGCGCTGGCCGTGGCGATGCTCGTCTACCAGGTGCTCGGTGTCGGTGTGCTGCGTCGGGCCTGGTTCAACGTCGACCGGCTCTGGGCCGGGGTGCTGGTCGCCGCGGGGTTGGTGACGTTGATCCGGGCGTGACCATCCATCGTGGAAACATCCGATCTGTGATCTCATGTCGTGGTGATCACTCCGACTCCCCTGATGAGCCTGGTGGCCGGTGTGTGGGGCTTCAAGACCCTCGCGGCCGGCGTCGAGCTGGGCCTGTTCACCCGGTTGGCCGGCGGGCGGACGATGACCGTCGAGCAGGCCGCAGCCGAGTTCGGGCTGCCCGACCGACCCGCGGACCTGCTGCTGGCCGCCAGCGCCTCGCTCGGCCTGCTCGAGAAGGCCGGCGACGGATACCGCAACTCCGAGTTGGCGGAGCAGTTCCTGGTCGAGGGTCGCCCCTACTACTTCGGTGCGCAGGTGCGCTACTCGGATCTGCGCACCTACCTGCCCTGGCACCGTATCGGCGAGGCCTTGCGCACTGACCGGCCGTTGACCTGGGACCCGGAGACCCAACAGTCGATGTTCGACACCGCCGACCCGGAGATGCTGGCGCAGTTCTGGGACGCGATGTTCTCCACGTCCAGCTTCACCGCCAGCGCGTTGGCCGACGCGTACGACTTCTCCACGCACCGCCGGCTGCTCGACGTGGGTGGCGGTGCCGGGGCCTTCCCGATCGAGTTCTGCCGCCGCCTGCCCGAGCTGCGGGCGACGGTCCTGGATCTGCCGCACGTGTGCGTCCGGGCCCGGGAGCGGATCGCGGAGGCGGGCCTGACCGGGCGGATCGACGCCGTGGCCGGTGACTTCCTCGCCGACCCGGCGCTGCCCGACGGGCACGACGTCATCCTGCTCAGCATGATCCTGCACGACTGGGACGAGCCCACCAACAGGGCGTTGCTGGCCCGGTGCCACGCGGCGTTGCCGCCCGGCGGGGCGATCGTCGTCTGCGAGCTGCTGCTCAACGACGACCGCACCGGGCCGCCGGAGGCGGCCCTGATGGGAATGAACATGCTTGTGGAGACCGAGGGCGGGCGGAACTACTCGGGGGCCGAGTACGCGGCCTGGCTCACCGACGCCGGCTTCGTCGACGTGCGTACCGTGCCGTTCGACGCGCCGGGCGCCAACGGCGCGGTGGTGGCCCGCCGACCCTGACCGACGAGGACACCCGGCCCCGGTGCGAACCGTGGGCCGGGTGTCGCGGCGCCTCAGGGCGCGGGCGTCCGATCGGCTACCGGCACGGGTCAGGCGCGAGCCTTCGCGGGCTGCTTCATGAAGTCCATGATCGCCTTGTTGACCTCGTCGGCGTGGGTCCACGGAATACCGTGCGGCGCGCCCTTGAGGGTGATGAGCTGGCCGGTCGGCATCATCGGCGCGAGCCGCTGACCGGTCACCGGATACGGCAGCACCCGGTCCTGGTCACCCTGCACGATCAGCACCGGAATGTTGATCTTCGGCAGGTCCTGGCGGAAGTCCTCCTGCCAGGCGTCCACGCTGTCGTGGGTTGCCTTACCGGAGGCCATCGCGCCGATCTGCCAGTGCGCCCGGTACGCCTCTTCGCTGACCCGCTTGCCCATGTTCTGGTCCGGGTTGAAGAACGCGTCACAGAACGACGTCAGGTAGGCGAAGCGGTCCTTGATGATGGCGTCCTGGAAGCCCTTGAAGAGCTTCCGGTCGACGCCCTCCGGGTTGTCGTTCGCCTTGGCCAGCATCGGTTGCAGCGGGCTGAGCACCACGGCCCGGCTGACGCGCTGCGAGCCGTAGTTGCCCAGGTACCGGATGACCTCGCCGGTGCCCATCGAGTGACCCACGAGCGTCACGTCGTTGAGGTCCAGTTCGGTCATCAACACGTCCAGGTCCGCCGCGAACGTGTTGTAGTCGTACCCGAACGCCGGCTGGGCGGAGTTGCCGTATCCGCGCCGGTCGTAGGTGATTGTCCGGTATCCGGCGTCGAGCAGCGCCCTTGTTTCCTTCTCCCAGGTTGCGCCGTTGAACGGGAAGCCGTGGATCAGCACCACCGGCTTACCGGAACCGTGATCCTCGTAGTACAGGTCGATGGGCGCGGAGTTTTCCGTTCCCACGGTGATGAAAGGCATGTTTGTCTCCTGCTCCGGTCTCGGGCTGTCGGACGCCCCGCGCTTTCCCGCCCGGCCGCCGGATATGCGGGCCACCGAAGGCGCCTCGGCCGCCCACTCGCCCACCCGCCTCCCCATCGACATTTATCGACGCTATCGGTACGCTCGCCGGTAGAAAAGTTTCGGCGTACGGGAGGTGGGCATGCCCCTACGAAAGCGAGCGACGGCCGCCGCGTTGGCCATCGGAGCGGCCACTGTCGCACTGGGCGCCACACCGGCCCACGCCGACCCGGTGGTGCCACGGCACGCCATAGTGGTCTGCCAGAGCGCCAGCTTCTACGCCAACTACGACTCGGCCGGCGGGCCCACCGGCTTGAAGCGCACCCTCGCCTACGGCAACAAGATCGGCCACACGCCGGGGGCGCACCCGGTCTACAACGGATGGGCCGCGTCCTTCGACTTCGGCCCCAACGACTGGGGCTACCTGCGCGCCGAGTGCATCGGCGGGTACGACTCGTGGTGACCCGACGTCGGGCACTCGCCGGCCTGCTCGCCGCGATCGTCGCCGCGACAGTCGCCCTGCCAGCCCCCGCTCAGGCCGCCAACGGCACGATCGGTCAACGGGAGACGGTGTGCGCGGGTGACCTGTTCGTCCGCACCCAGCCCGTCGGCGCCTGGATGGGCACCCTCTACCAGGGTCAGACGTTCCTGGTCGAGGGCCCCCGCAGCGGCGGCTACGTCTACGGCTTCGCCTACGGGCACATCAACCGGCGCGGCTGGGTGCAGGACGGCTGGTTCTGCTGACGTGCCCACTCGCGCGACAGGGGTGTCGTCATCGGTCCCGACGGCCTAGCCTCGGGTGGTGAGCCTTCCGCCCCGGCTGCGCGCTGTCAGCGACCTGCACGTCGGCCACCCGCAGAACCGCGCGTTCGTGCAGGAGTTGCACCCGGACAACGACGGCGACTGGCTGCTCGTCGCCGGGGACGTCGCCGACCAGTTCGCCGACATCGAGTGGGCGCTCGGGCTGCTGAGCAGCCGGTTCGCCCGCGTCGTCTGGGCGCCGGGCAACCACGAGCTGTGGACGCCAGCGCGTGACCCGGTCACGCTGCGCGGCGAGGAACGCTACCTCGAACTGGTGCGGATGTGCCGACGGCTGGGGGTGCTCACCCCGGAGGACCCGTACCCGGTCTGGGACGGTGACGGCGGCCCGGCCACCATCGCCCCCCTCTTCGTGCTTTACGACTACACGTTCCGGGTGCCCGAGGCGCGCACCCAGCAGGAGTCACTGGCCCTGGCGTACGAGGCAGGGGTGGTGTGCACCGACGAGGCGCTGCTGCACCCCGACCCGTACCCGAGCCGGGAGGCCTGGTGCGCGGCCCGGGTCGCCGAAACCGAACGCCGACTGGCCGAACGCGACAGGGCCCTGCCAACGGTGCTGGTCAACCACTACCCGCTGGTGCGGGAACCCACCGACGTCCTGCGGTACCCGGTCTTCGCCCAGTGGTGCGGCACCGTGCGCACCGGCGACTGGCACCTGCGCTTCGACGCCGCCACAGTGGTCTACGGGCACCTGCACATCCCCCGCACCACGTTCCACGACGGGGTCCGTTTCGAGGAGGTCTCCCTCGGCTACCCCAGAGAGTGGCAGCCCCGAGGCGAGGTACCCAACCCGATCCGCACCATCAACCCAGCCGACGACGTACGCCGCCGCACGTCTGTCAGCTAAGCCCGTGGCCGTGGCCGTGGCCAGCTTCGCGCCGATCTTGCAGTTACGGATATCCATTCGCGCAGAGCGCCCCTTTGGCCAGGACAGAAAGTGCAAGATCGCGGGCCGAGCCGGTCGATCATGGAGTTGTGGTGCCTGATTTGAGGCTCTAGGAGGCTTTTGTAGCCCACCACAACTCCATGATCGACGAGGCCGTGCGGGTCGACGAGGCGATTCGTCAGCTTGCGTAGGCCTCGACAGTGGACAGTTGCCCGGCCGGCCAGCCGGTGTTTCCGGTGACGGTGATCCGCACGTAGCGGGTTTGCGCGGCAGTGAAGGTCAACGTCACCTGGTTGCCGCTGGCCGGGTCGAAGGTCCGCCCCGCTGAGCCGACGAGCGTGCCGAAGCTGCTTCCGTCGGTGCTGCCCTGCACGGACAGGGTCTGCGTCCGAGCACCCCAGGCCGACGACGGCGGCAGCTTCAACACCACCCGCCCGACCGTCCGCGAAGAACCCAGGTCTACCTGCACCCACTGCGGGAACGCGCTGTTGTTGCTCTCCCAGTAGCTGTTCGCGTCACCGTCGACCACGTTGCCCGAACCGTAGCTCTGGACGTGGCTGCTCTCGCTGGTGGATCGACCCCGGGCCAGGTCGGAGTTGGCCGCGGCGTCAGTGGTGACGGTGACCGCCGAGGACGCGCTGGAGGTGTTGCCGGCGGCGTCGCGGGCGACGACCGTGAAGGTGTACGCGGTGGACGGGCTGAGGCCGCTCACCGTCGCCGTGGTGCCGGTGACGGTGGCGACGACGGTGCCGCCCTGGCGTACCTGGTAGCCGGTCACCCCCGTGTCGTCGGTGGAGGCCGTCCAGGACAGGGACACGCTCGTCGAGGTCTTGCCGGTGACGGTGAGGCCGCTCGGGGTGCTCGGCGGGTTGTCCGGGACGGTGCTCCCGGCGTACACCTCGACCTGGGCGAGTTGGCCCGCCGGCCAGCCGGTGTTGGCGCTGATGCTGAGGCGGACGTAGCGGGCCGTGTTGGCCGTCAGCGTGCGGGTGACGGTGTTGCCGGTCGCCGGGTCGAAGGCGAACGCGGAGGCCCCGGCGATGGTGGCGAAGGAGTTGCCGTCGACGCTGCCCTGCACGGTGATGGTCTGGGTGCGTGCGCCCCAACCGGCGGGCAGCCGCACCACGAGCTTGTTGACTTGGTGGCTGGCGCCGAGGTCGACCTGCCACCAGTGCGGGAAGGAGCCGCCGCCGCTCTCCCAGTAACTGCCGGCGTTCGAGTCCACCGCGTTCGACGCCGGGAACCCGCCGCCCTGGCTGCTGGCCGACGTGGACCGGCCGGCGGCGAGGTCACCGCCGGTCGGGGGTGGGGTGCCGACCATCGGTGGCGTGGGGCGTACGGCGGTGAGCGCGAGCTGCCCCTTGAGCATCCGGCCGCCGTCGGCGGTGATCCGCAGGTAGTAGTCGGAGGAGCAGGCCACGCCGTCCTCGTCGAGGGCCCTGATGTTCGCGCCGGCCGGGGTGGTGGCCTGGGTCTCGGAGGTCTTGGCGATCTGGTTGCCCTCGTTGTACTCGTCGAACATGGACACGTACAGGCCCTGCGAGCCGAGCCGGACCATGTTGTAGATGTGTCGCCAGTAGAAGTCGCCGTGCTTGCGGTGCCCACCGGCGAGGTCGCCGGGCATCACGCAGGGCAGGTAGTCGATGCCGCGCGCCGCGCAGTCGGCCATGTCGCCGACGTTCACGTTGTTGTAGTACGAGTCCAACTCCTCCACGGTCCTGGCCCGGTAGACCATCCACGGGGAGATCGCGTGGAAGGAGTGGTAGACGTCGAGGAAGCCGGGACGGGAGTCCTCGATGCCCTGCCGCCACCAGGTGGGCACGCCGCCGATGACGTAGCAGCCCTGCGCCTTGAACCAGTTGATGACCTCCAGGCAGGGGCCCGGGGTGAAGGGACGGCTGGGCTCGCTGAAGCCGAACCCCCAGATGCAGACGACAGGTTTGCCGTTCTGCCGGGCGTACGCGGAGGACGCGGTGTGCGCCGCCATGTTGGTCGTCCAGTCGGTCTTGATCTCCGATTGGAAGGTGAGCCAGTCGGTGACGTCGTACATGATGTAGAACTTGCGGTTGTGGCGTTCGGCCGCCGAGCGGACCTTCTGGGTCATCGCGTCGCGGGTCGGGCCCTCGTCGCCCGTCGGGTTGAACCGTTGCAGCGCGGCGGTGTCGCAGCCGTTCTCCTGCATCCAGCGGAAGTGGGTGTCCACCGTCTGCTGGTCGTACGAGGAGAAGAGGGTGGCCGGCTGGCCGTTGCCCAGGTTGGGGTACGCGGTGGGATAGGTGCGCGTGTACTCGCGCATGTCCGGCCAGGACACGATCGTGGTGTTGGCGGGTGAGGGCGGCTGGAACCGGTCGCGACCCCAGTGCCACCATCCGCCGATCGGCGCGCCGTCGCCGGGGGCACTGAACCAGCCCTGGTAGCCGACCGTCACCTTGCCGACCACGTCCCCGGGGGGACTGGCGGCGTGCGCGGGGCTGGACAGGCTGGTGAGCAGTTCGGTGGTGGAGGCGGTGGCGAGGGCGGACCCGGCCAGCACCGATGTGACGAACCTGCGGCGGGATACCGCCATGACGACCACTCCTTCGGGACGGAAGGCATTGACGGCCATCGTGGCAGTAGTGGATGCCGACCCGCAAGAGTTAGACTGATCAATGAAAATCCGGATCAGATGACGGGAATTACTGGCTGGGCGGTCAGTGGCTGACGCTCTGCTCCAGCGCCCGCACCGGGGACAGGATCTGGCTTCCGGCGTGGCGGCGGCGGGCGTCGCGCACTGTCATCCGTACGCCCTCGGTGAAGCCGATCTTCGGATACCAGCCGAGCAGTTCGCGCGCCTTCCTGGTGTCCAGCGCCATGTGGCGCACCTCGCCCGGCCAGGGCAGCGGCTCGTACCGGGCCGCGTTGCCGACGCCGGACGCCTCCCGGACCGTGTCATAGACCTCGTTCACGCTCGTCTGCCGACCCGAGGAAATGTTGACCATCCCCACCCCGGGGTGGTGACAGGCGACGGCGATCGCTTCGGCGACGTCGCTGACGTGGATGAAGTCCCGGGTCTGGGTGCCGTCGTCGTAGATCACCACCTGCCGACCCCCGAGCAACGCGTCGGCCATCAGGGACACCACGCCGCAGTCGCTGCCCTCCTGCCGAGGGCCGTAGACATTTCCGAAGACCATCGAGGTGTACGCCAGACCGTGCTGACGCCCGTACCAGTCGAGGTAGTGCACACCGGCGGCCTTGCTGACGCCGTACGGGCTCACCGGGGCGATCGGGTGGTCCTCGCGGACCGGCAGGTCGTGGGCCGCGACGGTGCCGAAGATGGCGCTGCTGGCCGCGTTGATCACCAGCCGTACGCCAGCGCGGGCGCAGGCGTCCAGCACGTTGACGGTGCCGAACACGTTCACGTCGGCGTCGTACAGGGGTGAGCGACGGGCCGCGGGAACGCTCGGCTGTGCCGCGAGGTGCACCACCACGTCCGGCTGCCACTGGTGGATGACCTCGACACCCTCCGGCGTACGGATGTCGCCCGAGACGACGTCCGCCTCGGTCAGCCCGCCGTACGCGGCGTCGGCCAGGTTCTCGATCCGGCCGGTCGAGAAGTTGTCGAGCACCCGGACCTGGCTACCCATCAGCATCAGCCGGGCTACCACGTGGCTGCCGATGAAGCCGGCGCCCCCGGTCACGAGCACGCGTCCGGGAATCAGGTCCACCGGCGGTTCGACACCGACGGCAACAACTGGCTGGTCCATGTGGAACTCCTTGCAACGACGGGGTTGTCGGCCCTCAGCAGCAACCGGACGACCGGGCACGACCGTAACCCACCGAATACCTACGAAAGGGATGTTTCACCCAATGTTTCGAGCCGGTATGGGAGGTTCAGAGCTAGATGTCCTGTTTTTGCCCATCCGGGACTATTGGGGCATTTGGGACTAGTAACTTACTCCCCGGGTGCTCACCCCGAGCCCTCGCTGTACGTGACGGAGAAGGAGGTCGGCGTGTTGAGAAAGACCCCGGAACCCGTGACCCCGAACTCAGCTCCGGAGCCGGGCAACGAGAGCGCGACCTCGCACGACCTTGCCACGGCGCCGAGGTCCGAGACGCGGCAACGCCCGGAGATACCGCTGCAGCTCCAGGAGCTGTTCGCCCGCTACGAGCAGGCCAACCGGCCCGACCAGCACAGACGGCGGGCCCGCGTGGTGGTGCTCGAGGCAAACGATGCCGCCACCACGCCCGACCGCCTCGACGACGAGTTCGATGTCGCCGTCCGACTCCCGGTGCCCACCTGCGCCGAGGAATTCGCGAGGGTGCTGGCCAGGGTCCGTCCTCGGCTCCTGTTGCTCAAGCACTCCCTGGAGAGCATCGACGACCGCATCGTCACCAGCTGCATGAGTGCCGGCGTCGAGATCATGGTGCTGGCCCGACCTGTCTACGGCCTGCTGCGGGCGCCCGCGATGGCGCGCTTCGGTGGCCTGCCCTGGATCCGGCTCGGATCGGGGGCCGGCCGACCCCGGGGCGAGCGGCTGAAGCGGTTCTTCGACCTCAGCGTGATCCTGCTCTGCGCCGTCGTGGTGATCCCGCTGATCGCGGTGATCGCCGCCGTGGTGTCGTTCACCGGCCCACCGTTCTACCTCCAGCACCGCGTCGGCGCGGGCGGACGGCTGTTCCGGGTGGTCAAGTTCCGGACCATGCGGGTCGGCGCGGAGCAGGCCACCGGCCCGGTCCTGGCGCTGCCGGACGACGTCCGGATCACCCGACTTGGCCGCTGGCTACGACGGTCCCGGCTGGACGAGTTGCCCCAGTTGTGGAACGTGTTGCGCGGCGAGATGAGTCTCGTCGGGCCCCGCCCGGAACGGCCGGAGTTCATCGCCGGCTTCGCCCGGCTGCCCGACTACGACCTGCGGCACCTGATCCGACCGGGGCTGACCGGCATCGCCCAGCTCACCGGCGGGTACGCGGCCACCGTCGAGGACAAGCTCCGCTGTGACCTGCTCTACCTCAACTGCCGCTCGATGCGTGTCGACCTGGCCCTGCTCCTGCTGACAGTCGTCGAGCTGTTCCGGGGGTTCCCCCGTGGCTAGTACGGCACAGGCTGTCGAAACCCGGGTCACCCGCAACACGGCAAGCATGCTGGCCGCGCGGGTGATCATGGCGGTGTCCGGGCTGGTCTCGGTGCCGGTCATCTACCAGCGACTCGGGCCGCGGGAGTTCGGGATCTGGGTCGTGCTCGCCGGCCTGCTGGCGATGGCCGCCCTGATCGACCTCGGACTCGGCTCCGCGCTGGTCCGCGAGGTGGCCCGGGCCGAGAGCCCGGCCGACCGGGATCTGGTGCGTCGGCTGCTCGGGCTGGGGCTCGGCTGGGCTGTGCTGCTGGGCCTGCTCACCCTGGGGGCGCTCGGCACGTGCTGGCCGTGGCTCGTCGGGCTCCTGCGCCTCGGTGACCTGGCCGACGAGGCGTGGCAGGCCACCCTCTGGCTGGTCGTCGGCCTGGTGGCCGGCGCCGTGGAACTGCCGTGGCGGGCCGTGCTCGAAGGCGGCCAGCGGTACGGGTCACTCGCCGCGATCAGCGCCGGCACCGCGATCCTCGGGGCGGCGCTCGCCATCCTCGTGGTCCGCCTCGGCGGTGGTCTGGTGGCGTTGGCCGCCTCGGCCGCCGCCACCGGGCTGATCCGTACGCTCCTGCTCGCCGCGACGACCCACCGCCAGTGCCCGGACCTGTCCCCGCGATGGGGACGGACCGACCGGGCCGACCTCCGCCGGATCGGCGGCTACGGCCTGCGGGTGCAGGTGTCCAGCGGCGCCGGAATGGTCAACGTGGAACTCGACCGCCTCGTCCTCGGTGGCGCCTTCGGCCCCGCCGTGGCCGGCGGCTTCGACCTGGGCAGTCGCCTGCTCAACCTGCTCCGTCTGCCCCCCGGGTTCGCCCTCATCGTGCTGTTCCCCGCGGCGGTCGCCCGCACTGTCACCAGGGGAACCGGCTGGCTGGACCGGTTCTACCTGGCCGCCACCCGGTACCTCGCCCTGTTCCTCGCCCCGGCCACCGCGGCCCTGATGGTCAGCGCCGACCCGCTGGTCCGGCTGTGGTTGGGCCACCAGGTCCCCTGGGCTGCGGCGAACATCATGATCCTCGCGCCCGCGTACGCCCTCAACCTCATCACCGGGGCGGCGACGATCGCCGCCCGCGCCGAGGGCCGACCGGGCCTGGAGACGCGGTACGTGCTGCTCTCCGTCGTCCTCAACCTGGCCCTCACGGTGCCGATGCTGCTGCTGTGCGGGCCGCTCGGCGTACCGCTGTCGACAGCCCTGGCGGTGGTCCTCAGCACCGGGTACTTCCTCGTCCACTTCCACACCGCCACGGCCCGGCCGCTGGCCCCGCTGGCCCGGGCGATCTGGCCGCCGCTCGCCGCGGCCGTCGCGGCCGGACTGGTCACCGCGGCGGCCGGTCAGTTCCTGCCGGACGGCCCGGGACGACTCGACGCCGCCCTCGCGGTGTCCACCCGGGCAGGTCTGGCAGTGCTCGTCGCCGGCGCGCTGCTGATCGCCGGCGGACACGTCGGCGCGAACGACCGGATGCGGCTGCACCGGCTGCTGCGCGCGCCGACAGCAGTGCTGTCGCCGAGCACCGGCGGTCCGCGATGAGCGTCGACCACCGCACCGCACGGTGCGTGCTGTGTGGGCCACGGCAGGCCCACCTGCCCCGACTCGGCGGGCTGCTGCGCCGGTGCGAAGGCTGCGGCTTCAGCTGGACCGCGCAGGAGCAGGCCGCCGAGGACGGGCGCTACGACGAGGACTACTTCGCCGAGGGCGGCTACGACGACTACTTCCGGGCCGCGCCACGCCGGTTCGAGGCACGGCGGCGGCTGCGCTGGCTGCTGTCCACCGTTCGCCCCACGGTCCTGCTGGAAGCCGGTCCCGCCGGTGGTTACTTCCTCGAAGCCGCCCACCGCGCCGGGATCACTGCCAGCGGCATCGAGGTCAGCCATGCCGCCGCCAGCTTCGCCCGCGACCACCTCCACATGCCCGTACGCCAGGGTCACTTCGAAACCATCGCACCGACACTCACCGCCGACGTCGTCTGCGCCTTCCACGTCCTCGAACACGTCGAAGACCCCCGCGCCTTCCTGCACGCCGCGCACAACGCCCTCACCCCCGGCGGCTGGCTCGCCCTCGAGGTACCGAACATCGCCTCCGCCGCCGCGCACCGGCTCGGCACCGACTGGCCGGGCCTGCAGCCGCGCTACCACCGCTGGCACTTCACCCCCGACACCCTGGTCCGACTGGTGAGCGACCTCGGCTTCGAGGTGGTCCGGCAGGACACCACCGTCTTCCGGTACTACATGCCGCTCGCCTACCGACTGCGGCACGCCCGACATCTTCTTCCCGCCGACGTGCTCGGGCTCCGCTCACCGCGGCTGACCCACCCACGCCTCGGCGACCTGCTCCGGGTGATCGCCCGGGCGCCACGAACCGGACGGAGCACCTGATGAAACTCGATGGGATCGAGCTGGTCCGCTGCCAGCTCTGCGGCCGCGCCGGTGGGCACACGCCGACCCTCGGCGAGCTGCTGTGGAGCTGCCCGGACTGCGGCTTCGTCTGGACCGCGGGCAGCGCCCCGGCCCCGGAGGAGCTGTACGACGAGGCGTACTACACGACGGACGGGTACCAGGACTACTTCGCCTCCGCGGGTCAGCGCCGGTTCGAGGCGAGTCGGCGGTTGCGCTGGCTGCTGTCCGGCGTCCGACCCACGGTCCTGCTGGAAGCCGGCTGCGCCGGAGGCTACTTCCTCGAAGCCGCCCACCAGGCCGGGATCGCGGCCAGCGGCATCGAGGTCAGCCACGCCGCCGCCAGCTTCGCCCGCGACCACCTCCACATGCCCGTACGCCAGGGCTACTTCGAGACCATCGCACCGACACTCACCGCCGACGTCGTCTGCGCCTTCCACGTCCTCGAACACGTCGAAGACCCCCGCGCCTTCCTCCGCGCCGCCCACACCACCCTCACCCCCGGCGGCTGGCTCGCTCTCGAGGTACCGAACATCGCCTCCGCCGCCGCCCACCGGCTCGGCACCGACTGGCCCGCGATCGCCCCCGCGTACCACCGCTGGCACTTCACCCCGGACACGTTGAGCCGGATGCTCGTGGAGTCCGGCTTCCGGGTGATCTCCCACGACACGGTCTTCTCCCGGTTCTACTGGCAGCCGGCGGCGCGGCTGCGCAACGCGCGGGACCTGCTGGTCGCCGACGTCGCCGCCAGCCGCTCGCCCAGGGTCACCCACCCGCAGCTCGGTGACCTGCTGCGGATCTTCGCCCGCCGTGACGACCGGGTGGTGTCGTGATGGGCGCCCCGCTGCTGTCGGTGCTGCTGGTCAGCTGGAACACCCGCGAACAGACCCGGCAGTGTCTGGAGTCGCTGGCGTCGACAGCAGACCCCGAGCTGGACTACGAGGTGGTGGCCGTCGACAACGGCTCGTCCGACGGCTCGGCCGACCTGCTCGCCGCCCAGCCCCGGGTCCGACTGATCCGCAACAACCACAACACCGGGTTCGCCGCCGCCGTCAACCAGGCGTACCGCCGGGCGAACGGGCAGTTGATCCTGCTACTCAACAGCGACATCCGGTTCCACCCGGGCGCGCTGACCCGGATGCTCGACCACCTGCGGGAACGGCCGGACGTGGCGGGGGTCAGCCCGCTGTACCTCAACCCGGACGGCACCTTCCAGCAGCACTACGTCCAACAGCCCAGCTTCGTCGCCACCATCGCGCTGGTGACCGCGCTGCGCCGACTGCCCGGGTTCCGGCAGGCGCTGCACCGGTTCCAGATGCGGGGCGAGGACTTCAGCCGGCCCCGGCAACTCGCCTCGGGCAGTTGCATGCTGCTGCGCCGCAGTGTGCTCGGACAGCAGACCATCTTCGACGAGACGTTCCCCGTCTACTGGAACGACGCGGTCCTCGCCCGGCAACTCGACCAGGCCGGCCACCAGCTGTGGATGCTCCCGGACGCGGTGGTGACACACAGCCGGGGCGCGTCATGTCGGCTGCTCGGGCCGACCATCCGCTTCCGGCACCTGCTGGGCAGCCTGGTCGGGTATCTACGGATGACTCAGCCCCGGTACCGGTTGCCGGTGTTCCGGGCCGCGCTGCTCGCCGACCACCTGGTCAAGCGACTCTTCGGTCGATCCGTACAGCTGGGCCTGGGCGATCTGCTCGCCGCGCTGCGCGGCGACGTCGGCCCGCTGCCCGACGGTGACACCCGCGACTGGGTGGTGCTGTTCAGCCGGACCCGATGGTCCGTCGACGGGCACTCGACGGTGCTGGGGCAGTTGGCGCCCGGGCAACGGTTGCTCTTCGTGGACCCGCCGGGACGCCGGCCGCGCTGGCGGTGCGAGGTGACGCCCATCGGTTCGGAGGCCTGGCACGCCGTCGCACCGACCGCACTGCCGCTTGGTGATGCGGTGCCGCTGCTCAACTGGATCAACCGGCGAATCGCGGCCGGCGCACTACGGGGCTGGCTGGACCGGCACGCCGGCGCCCGTCTGCTGCGACTCGACGACGAGCGTGCCCGCCCGGTGCTCGGCCGCCTCGGCGAGGACGAGTTGCTGCCCGCCGGTGCACCACGGCCGATGGAACGGTCTGGCCGTGGCTGAGCACACCACCGCCGTGCGGTCGGCGGCCCCGGCGATCGTGCCGCCGCCCGCCGAGGACCGCGACTGGGTGGTCATCTTCAGTGGTACGCCGTGGGCGAACGGCGCCCACCGTCAGCACGCGCTGGCCCGTGAGCTGACCGTCGACCACCGGGTGCTCTTCGTCGACCCGGCCGGGCACCTCCCCCGCTGGCGGGTCCAGATTCAGCAGGTGGCCGACGGTCTGTGGCAGTGCGCGGGGCCGGCGCTTCTGCCGTTCGGTCGGCACCTGCCCCCGGTCAACCGGGTGAACCGTTGGCTCGCCGCGCGCGTCCTGCGCCGGTGGTTCCGGAGGCAGGCGGCGTCCGTCCGCCTGCTGTGGCTGGACGAGGACCTGGCCGCGCCGGTCGCCGCCCGGCTGGACGCGTCCGCCGTCGTCTACGACGCCACCGACCTGGACTGGACGTTCACCCGGCCCTGGAACCGTCCGCACCTGCGCCGCGCGCTGCGCTCCGCGGTCGGAGCCGCCGACCTCGTCCTCGCCTCCTCGGCCGCGCTGCCGGACCGGATGCCCGCGTCGGACCCGGCGCCGGTGGTGCTGGCCAACGGATGCGACCCGGACCGCTTCTCGCCGGACGGCCCGGTCGCGCCGTGGTTGCTCAGCCTGCGCCGACCACTGATCGGCTACAGCGGGGCTGTCGACACCCGGGCCTTCGACGCGGACCTCGTCGCCACTGTGGCACGGGCGCACCCCGAGTGGACGTTCGTGCTGATCGGCCCGTCCACCCGGGCCGGCCGTGCCCCGCTCACCGGCCTGTCCAACGTGGAGCTCGTCGACAGCGTCCGCTTCGCGGACGTCCCGGGCATCCTGCGGGCCTGCGACGTCACCATCATCCCCTACCGGGTCGGCGGGCTGATCGACTACGTGCACCCGAAGAAGTGCTACGAATACCTGGCTCTCGGCAAGCCCGTCGTCGCGACACCTCTGCCGGCGCTGCGGGCACTGGGCGACACCATCGCCCTCGCCGACGATCCGGCGAGTTTCGCCGCGGCGCTGGCCGACGCGCTGGAGCGCGCCGACGCGCCGGACGCCGCCGCCCGACGCCGAGAGGTCGCCACCCGCAACAGTTGGTCGGCGCGGGGCGTCCAGTTGCGATCCCTGCTGGCGGGGCTGCCGCGATGAGAGTGCCTGTCGTCGCCCCCGGCGTGGTGCTCGCCGGCGCCGCCCTGGGCGGAGTGGTGACCGGGGTCACCCTGCTGCCCGGACCGGTCGGCCTGGCTGCCGCCATCGGTGTGTTGTGTGCCGGTGCGTTCCTGCTCTGGCCCTGGGCCGTGCTGCCGGTCGGCATCATCGGCGGCGCCGTGGTCGGCGCTCTGCTCAGCGGCGGTGACGTGCGCGGCTACATCGCGGTGAAGGTGCTGTTGCTGGCCGCCGGCGGCGCGGCGCTGGCCGTCCGTCACTGGCTCGGGGTGGAGACGCGCAGCCGGCGCACCGCCGCCGACGTGGGGATGCTGGTCCTGGTCGGGTTGACAGTCGTGGCGGCCACCTACGGCCTGGCCGTCGGCAACCTCCCGGCGGAGGTGCTTGTCGCCGCGTACCAGGTGGCCACGATCCCGGTGTACTTCTTCGTCGCCACCCACACCCTCACCACGCCCCGTCGGATCCTGGCCGCCGGCATCCTGTACGTGGTGCTGGCCGGGGCCTTCACCGCCATCTCGGTGACGACACCGGGGCGGCACGGCGGGCTCATCACGCTCATGGCGATCCCCGCGTTGATCTGGATCGCCGGCCGGGTGCGGGGCTGGCGTCGGGCCGGTGCGCTCCTGCTCGGTGGGTTCTTCGCCGTCGACGTGCTCCTCGCGTCGTACCGGGGAATCTGGCTCGCCGCGGCGCTCACCGGGCTGATCATGCTGGTCCGCGGCGGGCGCACGATCCGGACCGGCCTGGCCGCGACCGCCGCGGCGGCGGTCGCGGTGGCCGCGTTCCTCGCCCTGCAACCGGGGGTACGCGAGCGGGCCACAGAGATCACCAAGGGTTTCGAGCAGTCCGCCGGTTACCGCGGGGTGGAGTCCGAGGTGGGCCTCGGGGTCTTCGCCGACCAGCCGCTGGTCGGGGCGGGCCTCGGACAGACCACTCCGGACATCTACCTGTCCGGGTTCACCTTCACCGACGTCGGGCCGGTTTACCACGCCTTCTACGTCACAGTCCTCGCCAACCTCGGGTTGGTCGGGCTGCTGCTGGTCCTCTGGCCGATCGTGCGCAGCATCCGCGTCGGTCTGCGCAGTCGCGACGGGATCGCGCTGCCGTTCGCGGCGTTGTCCTGCGGCTTCCTGGCCGCCGCCCTGTTCGCGGCACCCACCGACGGGCACTGGGAGCTGGGCCTGCTGCCGGCGCTGACCCTCCTCACGGCACACCATGAGCACGCGCGGCTGCGGCGACTCGCCCGGCCGCCGCTGCTGCGGGGCGCCCTCACCCGAACGGGGGTGGCGGCATGATCGCGGCCGACGCCACAGCAGTGGTGGTCACCCACAACTCGGCGCGACAGATCGTCGCCGCCCTGAGCGCGCTGCGGCGCGCGCAGGTGCCGGTGCGGTTGGTGGACAACGCCTCCACCGACGGCACCGTCGACCTCGTCCGGCGCCACTTCCCCGAGGTGACGGTCCTCGCCAGCCCCACGAACAGCGGGTTCGCCACCGCCGTGAACCGGGCCGCCGCCGGGGTCGACACCGACGTCGTACTCCTGGTCAACCCGGACTGCGTGGTCGCCCCCGGCACTGTCGCGGAACTGGTCCGGGTGCTCCACGACCGACCGTCGGTGGGCATCGCGGGACCACGGCTCATCGACGCGCACGGTCGGGTCGCGATCAGCGCCCACCGCTTCGAATCCCTCGTCACGGTGCTCGCCAGCCGCTTCGGTGGGGCGCTGGTGCCGGTCCCGCTACGGCGGCTGCTCAGCGGCCGACAGCGGCGGGCCGCGTACGACGCGTGTGTGCGAGGGGCGACGCCGGTCGCGGTGGACTGGCTGTCCGGAGCCTGCCTGGCGGTGCGCCGTGAGCTGTTCGTGGCGATCGGTGGCCTCGACGAGGGCTACTTCCTGTACTACGAGGACGAGGAACTGTGCCTCCAGGCCGCCCGGCGCGGCGCCGAGGTGCTCTACGTGCCCTCGGTGACCGCCGTGCACTCCGGCGGGGCGAGCAGCTCCGACCCGGCCTGGATCTGGCCCCACCTGTACCGCAGCATGCTGCGGTTCTTCGCCCGCCACCGAGCCGGCACCCTGCGCGCGGTACGCGGCGTGGTGCTGCTGCGCGCACTGATCGGTATCGGACTGGCCGGGGCGCGGATGCCACTGCAACCCCGAGCCGGGACCGCCCGGCTGCGGGCCTGGACCCGCGTCGGCCGAATCGCTGTCACCCGACCCGAAACGAGAGGAGGAGCGTGATGCACGTCCTGACCACTGTCGTCGGCAAGCGCACCGAGCACTGGACCGACCTGTTCGACGTGCTGTGCGAACAGCCGGACGTCACCCTCACCGTGCTCGCCGCGGACGTGTCCCCGGCGACCCGACGGGAACTGGCCCGACTGGCCCGCCGACACCACCGGCTGCGCTACCACGTCGTTCCGCACCTGCTCGGTGAGTCGTTGACCGGGCACATGGCCTCGGTGCTGTTCCGGCTGCCCGGCCAGCACGACGTGACCACCGCCCGCCCGGACATCCTGCACGTCATCGGCGAGGCCGCGTACCTCACCACCTGGCAGGCTTTGCGGCTGCGTCAACGCTGCTGGGCCGGGGTGCCCACCACGCTGTACGCCGCGCAGAACGTGGTGACCCGGTTCCCGGTGCCGTTCCCCCGGATCGAGCGGCAGTCCTACCTGTCCGTCAACCACGCCTTCCCGATCACGCCCGCGGCGCTGAACGTGCTGCGGGTCAAGGGTTACCGGGGCCCCGCCACGATCGTGCCGCTCGGCGTGGACACCCGGATGTTCCAGCCGCTGCCCACCGGTGCGGCAGCCCGCCCGTTCACCGTCGGGTTCGTCGGGCGGTTCGAGCCGCACAAGGGTGTGGTCGACCTGCTGCGGGCCGCCGAACTGATCGACTGCGACGTGTCGCTCGTCGGGGACGGCAGCCTCAGCGCCGAGATCGAGCGGGCCGCCGAACGCCGACCAGGCCGGGTGCACCGGCACGGCTGGGCCGGGCACGCCGACCTGCCGGCGCTGCTCAACGACATGGACGTGTTGGCGATGCCGTCGGTCGAGGTGGTGCAGCGCAACACCCTGCCGTGGATCGGCATCCCGCTGCGCGAACAGTTCGGCCGGGTGCTGGTCGAGGCGATGGCCTGTGGCGTACCCGTCGTGGGCAGTGACGTCGGCGAGATCCCGTACGTGGTGGGCGATGCCGGTCTGGTCTTTCCGGCCGGTGACGTCCCCGCACTCGCCGCCCGCCTCGCCCGACTTCGCGACGACCCGGCCCTCTGCGGCCAACTGGCCAACCGAGGGCTGGCCCGCGCCGGCGCCGAGTTCGGCTGGGACCGGATCGCCGAGACCCTCTGCACTACCTGGCGCGGACTGCGGTCCCCGGCCCGGTCCCTCCGCACAGCGCCCGCCGAGGCCGGGCATTCAACAAGAGAGGCGATCGCCTGATGAGCGCGTCGATAGATGTCAAAGGTCTGCTCGGTGCCTCCTGGCGCCGGGTGGGCGTACCGCTGCTCGGCCTGTGCGCGGGCCTGGCCGCGGCGCAGGGAGTGACCCAGCTTCTTCCGGCCCGCTACGAGGCGGAGGCCTCCGTGCTGGTCAGCGCCGAGCAGACCGACGTGGACAAACCGGCGGACCTGGCCCTCGCGCAGACCCTCACGCCCACCATCGCCCGCCTGGTCGGGTCCCGGGAGGTGGCGCTGGAGGCGGCGCGTTCCCTGCAACTGCCCGAACGGGCGGTGCTGGGTCACGTCAGCGGCGAGTACGAACTCGGTCTTCAGATCATCACCGTGCACGCGAGCGCCGGCACCGGTACGCAGGCCGCCGCGATCGCGAACGCCGCCTCCCACGCCGTCAGTCAACAGCTGGGTCGACTGGACATGGGCGGTACCACGAGCATCAACGCCCGGGTCCTCGACACCGCCAGCGCACCGACCCGGCCGGCCTTCCCGAAACCGCTGCTCAACGGCGTGCTCGGGGCCCTGGCCGGCCTGCTGGCCGGCTGGGGCGCGACCATCCTGCGCGACCGGTTCGACAGTCGCCTGCGCGACATCGGTCAGATCGAGGCGCGCCTGGGTCTGCCGGTGGTGGGGGTGCTACCGAAGCTGCCGCGCCGCTTCGCCCGCCATCACGCCTCCGCGCTGTACCGGCGCGGCGACGTCGCCGACGCGGTACGCGCCGCGATCTCGACGCTCAGCGTGCTCACCGCCCCCCTGCCCCGTCGACGGCTGCTCGTCACCAGCGCCCACGACGACGACGGAAAGGCGTTGGTGACCGCCCTCCTCGGTCTCGGCATGGCCGACGAGCACTGCCGGGCCACGCTCGTGGACGGGGCGGTACGCGATCCGGTGCTGTCCGGCCACTTTCCCGATGCGCCGCACACGTGGCAGCAGGTCCTGACCCAGAAGTGCCCTCCGGTGCGCCTTGCCGACTTCCCCACCCTCACCGTGCTGCCGGCCGAGCCCCGCGAGGGCGCCGACACGGAGGCCCTGAACGAGTTGGGTGGGCTGCTCAACGCGCTGGGTGAGGACGAGGACTGCGTGCTCGTCCACGCCCCGCCCATCCTGGCCGGGCGCGAGATCTCGGCGTTCGCCCAGCACGCGGACGGTGTGCTGCTCGTCGTCCGCTCCGGTCGGACGAACCTGGACGACAGCACCCGGGCGGCCCGACTCGTGCAACAGCTCGGGCTTCCGCTCGCCGGTGTCGTGGTGATCGGCGCGGTGTCCCGGACGGACCACCGGCCGAGCAGTGCGCAACCGGCCCTGGTGCCGGGCGCGACCCCGGACGCCCTGGCGCTGCCGGTGACGAGGGCGGGCGCCCAGGGCGCTGTCATTCGTGAGCTGGTCAGCGCCCTCGTCGAGGACAAGTCCGGGCCACCCGGACGGCACCGCCGGCAGAGCCCGGGCTCGGGTGAGTCGGGCGCGACCGGCAGGACCGTCGAGGGCCGGACGGTCGACGGCATGACTGTCGACCACGAGCCCGTCGACAGCCGGCCGGTCGACAGTCAGCCGGCCGCGAGTACGACGGTCACAAGTACGACGGCCGAACGAACGCCGGTCGGCACCGGGGGCGCGTCCGCGACGGCGGCGGCCGAGCCGACCCGGATCGAGGATGCCGTCACCCAGCCCAACCCGGTGGTGACGGACGTTCCGGACCAGCCCGAGCAGGTGCCGACGTCCACGGCCCAGCCCGAGCCCGCGGCGGCGACCTGGGGCGGCGCGGTGGGTGTTCTCGGCCGACCGTTGGCCCGGCCCGAGATGGCCTGGCGACGGCCGGCAGCGGAGGCGGCGCTGCCGGAGGCGTCACCGGACGCCCCGGCGGCCGACCTCGCGGACCGCTGGCCGGTCTTCGGCCAGGAGTTGCTGGCCGCCGGGCGGTCGAGTGCGGAACAACCCCCCACCGGGTCCGTCGTCCTGCGGCGGGCGGTGGTCGTCGGCGACGCCGATCGCCGGGGCTGACGACGGCCGGAGCAACGGTCGGCGGCCCGTCCGCGACAGGCGGCCCGCCCAGCTGGCTACACACGACACACTGACAAGGAGACAGACCGATGAGTGAGATGTTGCTACCGACCCAGACGTCCGAGCCGACGCTGGACGACCCCCGCGCCCTGTACTGCGACCTGCTCAAGAAGGCGCTGACCAGGTACGTCTTCCGCGAGACGTGGATGCCCTACCAGCCGCGCCAGGGGTCCCTGCACGGCCGGATCCTCCAGCGCGGCCGGCACCTGCTGCAACGCAAGGGCCTGGAGCTGGTGCTCCAGTTCCCCTTCGACGAGGAGGCGCGAGCCAATGGCCGGGACTGGCCGCCGGAGGCCGAGACCATGATCGGGCTACGCCGGTTGGACAACCTGGAACGATGCGTCAAGGACGTGTTGGAGCGGGGCGTGCCCGGTGACCTGATCGAGACCGGCGTGTGGCGGGGCGGGGCGGTCATCTTCATGCGCGGGATGCTGCGCGCCTACGGCGACCGGGACCGGACGGTGTGGGTCGCTGACTCGTTCCGTGGCCTGCCGAAGCCGGCAGCCCACCGGGTCGAGGATGTCGAGGACGCGCTCTGGCAGGTGCCCTTCCTCGCGGTGTCGTTGGAGCAGGTGAAGGCGAACTTCGACCGGTACGGGCTGCTCGACGACCAGGTCCGGTTCCTCAAGGGCTGGTTCTCCGACACCCTGCCGACGGCGCCGGTGGAGCAGATCTCGGTGATGCGTCTCGACGGGGACCTCTACGACTCGACGATGGTGGCGCTGCGCTCGCTCTACCCGAAGCTGTCCGTCGGGGGCTACGTGATCATTGATGACTACCACGCGGTACGCGGCTGCAAGCAGGCAGTCGACGACTTCCGCGCCGAGCACGGCATCGTGGACGAGCTGCACCAGGTGGACTGGACCTGCCGCTACTGGCGCCGGTCGCGCTAGACCTTCTTGACAGGGCCGGCGGATGGGGGGTTTCCGGGCCTCCCACCCGCCGTTTCCGTGCCCGCCCGGTAGCGTGAGCATGCACCGAACCGCACTGGATGATCGACTGGCGGCACGCTGTGACGACGCCATAGCCGGCAGCACGACGCTCAATACCAGGGGAAGTGACCCGGATTCCGGGACCGGCTGGCGGCCAGAGCCTGCTTCACCCACCCGAGGAACCGCCCGTAGTGCTCGACCGGATCAGGCGGGGCCCAGTACAGCGCGCCCAGGTCGCGGCTGGCCTCGGTCAGACAGTCGGCCATGTCGACACCGAGTAGCTTCGGCTCGTCGGCGTAGTCCGCCACCAGTTCGGCCTTCGCCCTGTCACACGGCCAAGGGCGGACGCACGAGGCGCAGAACCAGAAGGGTCGGATCGGGCTGTGCCGCTGGCCACTCACCGCTGAACCCCCCGGTAGCGGACCGACGACCACCGATTCAGCCGGCGCAGCGGTGAGTGCTCGCCGTTCAAGACCACGTTGACCGAGCCGAACACCACCCCGGGTGCCCGGCTCGCCCGATCCAGGTCACCGGTGATCCGCGCGATGGCGGCCAGACGACTACGTGCGTCGAACAGCTGCCGCCGGGAGAGTCGGAGTGAGGTTTCCAGCTCCCCCACCCGCTCGCGCAGACGCTCCAGTTCAGGGTCAGGCTTCACGTCCCACCTCCGGGGTGTCAGTCGAGGGCGGCACCCCGCCTGCCGTGTCTGACCGGCATTAGGCAGGGGCCTTGAGTCCATCGGACCTCGACTCCTACCCCCCTGTCAACATTGGCGTGCCAACAAAGGCGCGTTCATATTGGCCCGATCGCCTCGGTCTACCTTCGTCGGCATGGGTAAGGGACCGGGAGAGCTTGTCGCCGCAGGCGAGATCTTGGCCATGCTCGGCGTCGGGCGTTCGCGGTTCCGCCAGATCCGGGAGCACCCCGCGTTCCCCGAGCCGTACCAGGTCCTGAGCGTCGGGTCGATCTGGCTGAAGGCGGACGTCGAGAAGTACATCCGGGAGCACCGGCGCCCGCGCCCGGCCGACGAGGACGAGTAGCTCAGGACGACGGGCACATCAGGACGTCCGAGAACTACTCGACGTGATGATCGTCCCGCACAAGCTCGACGTGACCTGCTCGCCGCCGCGTCAACTTCCGATCAGTCAGGGATTCTGCGAAAACGTCGGGGTTGCTCAGTTCGCCGGCGGTGTCTGCGGGTTGGCAGCGAGCCACTGCGCCACCCGGTCCTCGCGCAGGGCGCTGAAGAGCGCCGGGGATCGGACCTCGTCCAGTCGCACGGCGGATCCGGCCGGGGTCTGCAGATTCGCGTCGGTGAACGGCACGGTGACGAACTGGACCGTCTCCGGCTTCACCTTGCGCAGCGCGAGCGCGAGATCGGACAGGTTCAGGTCGCGGTCGACGATGAGTGATTCGGCTGCCGTGGTGAGGACCCGGTCGAGCCGCGTCGGGCTGGTGAGCAGGCTCGTCGCGGTGACCCGCTCGGCCAGGGCGCGTACCACGAGCTGCTGGTCGTAGATGCGGCCGAAGTCGCCGCCGGGCACGCCGTGCCGCTGCCGCATCAGGTCGTCGGCCGCCTTGCCGTCCAGGTCGTGGCAGCCGACGGGCCAGGTGACGCCGGTGTCCGACGACTTGACGGTGTACGGCAGGCAGACGTTGATGCCCTCCACCGCGTCCACCAGTTTGCGGACGGCGGCGAAGTTGGCCACCAGGACGCCGTCGAGTGGCAGCCCGGTGAGCTTGGCGACCGTCTCGGCGGCCAGCGCGGCCCCACCGAAGGCGAACGCGGCATTGATCTTGTTGGGGCCGCCGGCCCAGGTCTCCCCCGCCGCGGGTACGTCGACGTAACTGTCCCGGGGGATCGAGACGACGGTGGCCGCCTCCCGGTCGGCGTCGACGTGCACCAGCATGATGGTGTCCGACCGCTGACCCGGGTAGAGGGCCTGGTCCGGCTCGCCGTCGCGGGAGTCCGATCCGAGCAACAGGAGGTTGAGCGGGCCCGACTCCCACCGGCGGTCGTCGTGGGGCCCGGTGCCCTGGCCGAGGATGTCCTCGCGCTGCACCCGGCTCTCGTAGCGGTGCTTAAGCCCGAAGCCGACGGTCACGAGGCCGGCGCAGAGCACGCCGACCATGAGGAGCAGGGCGAGGCCCGCCTTCTTCCAGCCGGCCATCGCGCGCCACCTCGACGGCGTCGGCGTGACCGTGCGGCCGGGGATACCGGTCACCATCTTGACCACCTCTGTACGGACTCTCGAAGACGCTGAAACCTGTTGCGGGGCAAGGGATGCAGCCGTTCACATCGCTCGCCTGCCACACTCGTGAAGCATTTAATCACTCTTTAGGGTCTCTATGCCGCTTTATCCTGTTTGCCCGATTCGCCGGTGCCATTCTGGCCTTCGAGTGAGCGAGGGAGTTGGCATGTACGGAGTACCCACCAAGGGGCCACACATCGGCGGAGGCCTTGCCGCCACCGGGGTAGCCGTCCAGTCCTGGTTGCTGGTCGGCGTCGGGCTGGTCGTGCTGGGTCTGGCACTGTGGCTCGTCGCCATGCTGGGCCGCGAGCGATGACAGGTTCCCGAGGCGGGTCATGGCTGCGCGCCGGCGCGGGTGGCCTGATCGGAGTCCTCATCGCCGTTGCCACCCTCTGGCGGTGGCACGACATCGCCAGCGCGGAGGCGTGGCTGAACGCCCATCTCGTCAACGCCGTCGGGTTGGCGGACACCAGATCCATCGGCGCGGCAGTGATCTTCCCGCTGGACGAGCGGTGGGTCGGCTTCATGGTTTCCAGCGGCTGCTCGGTCGCCATGTTGCTGATCCCACCGATCGTGCTCGCGTCGACGTTGATCGGGTTCCGCCGCATCTCACTGGCGCGGGGACTGAACGCCCTGGCGATGGCAGTCGTCCTGCTGGTCACCGTCAACCAGATCCGACTCGGCGCGGTGGTGGTCTCGATGCAGACCTGGGGCTTCAAGCTGGGCTACGAACGCAGCCACGTGCTGATCGGCTCGGTGATCACGACCGCCGGTCTGATCGCCGTCACGATCCTCTTCGTCGTCCTGGTCAGCCGGACCAAGCGGATCTCCGGGACGGTCGCCGGTGTCCACTGAGACGCAGTCACTCGCCCTGCTCAACACCGCGGCGTTCCTGCTGTGCGTCAGCTTCTGCGCGTACGTGCTGAGCATCCTGGTGTTCCACCTGAAGAGCGGGCGTAGTCGGGGCGGCAGCCCGGACGGCCTCGACTGGCACATCATCGTGCCGTGCCGCAACGAGGCGTCGGTCATCGGCGACACGGTGCGGCGGCTGCTCTGCGACTTTCCGCAGGCGACCGTCTGGTGCGTCGACGACGCGTCGGACGACGGCACCCTCGCCGAGCTGGCGGCCTTCACCGACCAGCCGCGGGTGCACGTGGTCCAGCGTCAACTGCCGGACGCGCGACAGGGCAAGGGCGCCGCGCTCAACGCCGCCTGGCGACGCATCGAACAGTCCCTACCGGCGAACGCGGACCGTACCCGGGTGATCGTCGGTGTCCTGGACGCCGACAGCCGACTCGACCCCCAGGGACCGGTCGCCCTGTCCGGCCGTCAGTACTTCGGCTCGGCAGAGGTCGGCGCGGTCCAGGTGGAGGTGCGGATGCTGCAGTGCGCACCGCGCCGGTACGCCCAACCGACCGCTGTCAGTGGCTGGGGACGGCTGCTGATCCGGCTACAGGACATGGAGTTCCGCGCCCCGATCGCCGCCATGCAGTCGCTGCGTCGGCGCACCGGCAGCGTGGCGATGGGCGGCAACGGTCAGTTCACGCGGCTGTCCCTGCTCAACGAGATCGCCGACCAGCACGGCACACCGTGGCACGGCGCACTCCTGGAGGACTTCGAGCTGGGCCTGCACATCCTGCTGGCCGGAGGACGCACCGAGTACTGCCCGGAGAGTTGGGTGGCGCAGGAGGCGTTGACCCGGATCCGCCCGCTGGTGCGGCAGCGCACCCGCTGGGCCCAGGGGTCGATGCAGTGTGGCCGCTACCTCGGCAAGGTGCTGCGCTCGCCGCGGATCCGCAACTCGGCCACCCTGGAGATCGCGCACTTCCTCGCCGCACCGTGGACCCAACTGCTCGGCACACCGATCTACCTCGCCTGCCTGGTGGTGATGTCCTGGTACATCGACAACACCATGGGTGGCCTGCGCGGCTGGTGGAGCAGTGGCGGCTGGGGCGTACCCCCGCTGGTGCTCGTCTTCGGCATCGGACCGTTCGCCCTGTGGGGCATCGTCTACCGGATCCGTTGTGAGCCGCAGCTGTCGATCCCCAAGGCCCTGCTGCTCGGCGTCTGCCACTGGCTGTACAGCTACGCCCAGTCGCTGGCGGTCTGGCTGGCCTTCGCCCGCATGGTGACGGCCCGCACCGACTGGCAGAAGACCGCCCGCGCCGCCGATCCGCAGCCCGAACCGGCCGCGGCTCGGGCTGTCGGACGCGTCGTCGTCGGACAGGCTGCCGGGGGCAGCGTGACCGTGGGCGACAAGGCCGCCGTGGGCGGCCAAGCCGCCGTGGGCCGGGCCGCCGTACCGGCCCAGCCGCGCCGCCTGCAGCCGGGGCGCCGGTCGGGCCGTACCGACGGGCCGCGGTCGATCCGACCGCCCCGACACCTCAGTCACCTCACACACCTCACCACCCCCACCACAGACCGCCCCACAATCGCCCACACCAGAAAGTAGACATCTATGCCTCGAGTTAGATCCGGTCTCGCCCGCACCGCCGCGGTGCTGGCCGGTGGTCTCGCCATGGTCGTCCTGGCAGCCTCTCCGGCGATGGCCGACACCTCCCAGTCCTCCGCCTCGGCGCTCCAGATCAGCCTGCTCGGTGGTGGCCTCGCCAGCTCCGGCACGGCGTCGGCCACAAACGACGGCACCACCGAGTCGATCTCCGGCAACCAGAATCCCCCACTGGCAGTGCTCGGCGCGCAGACCGTCATCACCGCCGGCGTGCTGGGCCAGAGCGTCCGGGCGTTCAACGACGGCACGTCGGCGGCCTGCGCCGGTGTGCTCGGCACCGGCGGCTCGATCACCATCGGTGCTGGCGGGTCCTGCCTCGTCACACCGGGTGCCGGCGTGACCCTCACCCTCGGGACCAGCGGCCTCGCGACGATCTCACTCGTCGCGGACGCCATCTACTCGTCGTGCACGGCCACCAGCAGCCCGTCGGCGACGGGCACCGCGAGTCTGGTCAACGCTCGGATCGTCTCGACGGTCCTCGGCATCGAGACGACACTGCTCAGCCTGCCGGTCAACCCGGCGCCGAACACCGGGCTGAGCATCCCGGGGCTGATCAACCTGACGCTCAACGGTCAGAGCAGCTCCGGCGTGGGTCAGCTCACCGTCACGGCGCTGAACCTGACGGCGCTCGGTGGTGCGTTGGCCGGGGTGACCATCGGCACGTCCAGCTGCGGCGCCAACGCCGTCGCACCCCCCATTCCGGTGATCCCGCTGGCCGGGGCACCGCTCGCGCTCGGTATCGGCGCGCTCGTGGCCGGCACCACCGGCGGGTTCTCGCTCTACCGGCGTCGCCGCGCGGCTGCCAGGAGCTGACCCCGACATGTGTGCGAGCAGGTCGACACCGCGAGAGGTCCTGATTCTCGCCGGCACCAGGCCGGAGGGAGTGAAGACCGCGCCTCTGATCCGCCGTCTCCTCGATGATCCGAGGTTCACGGTACGGGTGGCGGATACCGGTCAACAGCCGGGACGCGTCGCCGAGGCACTCGCCCCGTTCGGTCTCCACCCGGAGGTGAGCATGCGCCCGCAACGGCGTACCGGCTCGCTTGCCGAACTGGCGGCGGCGCTGATCACGGGAGTCGACGACCTGCTCACACACCACCGTCCAGCGGCGGTCGTGGTGCAAGGGGACACCACGACCGCCCTGGCCGGCGGGACTGCCGCGTTCTGGCGGCACGTCCCGGTCGTCCACCTGGAGGCCGGACTTCGGACCAACGACCTGGACCGGCCGTTTCCGGAGGAAGCCAACCGGGCCATGCTCGCCCGGATCGCCGCGCTGCACCTGGCGCCGACCAAGGCGGCCAGGGCGAACCTCATCGGTGAGGGCATTCGCTCCGACGCGATAGTGGTGACCGGCAACACCGTCGTGGACGCCCTCAACGACCTCGTCGAGCGCGGCATGGCCCAGGCACCGGACTGGGTCGACCCGGCCCGCAAGCTGGTGGTGGCCACTGTGCACCGACGCGAGAACTGGGGTCACGGAGTGGCCGCCACTGTGGACGGGCTGCGGCGCCTGGCGCGGCAGCGCCCGGACGCCCAGATCGTGATGGTCACCCACCCGAACCCACAGCTCAGCGCGGAGGTCACCACTGGCCTCGCGGGCGTCACCAACGCCCGGGTCACCCCACCGCTGCCCTATCCGCAGATGGTCGGGCTGCTGCGGGCAGCCGACCTGGTCGTCACCGACTCGGGTGGGCTCCAGGAGGAGGCCGCCACCCTGGGGGTGCCGTTGTTGGTCACCAGGGACACCACGGAACGTCCGGAAGCCCTCACGCCCGGCCGCGGCGAACTGGTGGGCACCGATCCTGAACGGCTGCTCTCGGCCGGGCTTCGCCACCTCGCCAGCGGACGGGAAACCGTGGTCTGCTCGCCGTTCGGCGATGGGCGGGCGAGTGACCGCTCGGTCGTCGCCCTGGCAGGGCTCCTGAACGTACCGGCCCGTCGGGTCGCGCAGAGGCGTCGCACTGCGGCTTCCGTTGGCTGACAACGGCTGATTTGGACAATCACCCTAATTTCCGGACAAAAGCCCTCTATCCACTGATAATTGACGCATCGATCGGTGGCGCTTTCCGCCGCCGGCCCGAACAGTTCAGTGATCAGAGGAGTCGTCAGGTGCAGGCGAAGTTGAACGGGCAGCGATCCGCGACGCTGCAGGGCAGGTACTCCGCCCAGCACAACGCCTTCGGCGTACTTCGCCTGGCGATGGCGTGCGGCGTGATCATCGCGCACGCCGGCCCGCTCGGCTTCGCCCAGTCGAACGTCGGGGCGGCCAGCTTCGGCCGACAGAGCGACCTCGGCACCATGTGCCTCTACGGATTCTTCCTGATCTCCGGATTCCTGATCACCGACAGCGCACTGCGCTCCACGCTGCGCCAGTACGTCCGCGCCCGCGCACTGCGGGTGTTCCCCGGGCTCTGGGCCTGCCTGCTGGTCACCGCGTTCGTCTTCGCGCCGCTGGCGGCGCTCTACGAGAACGGCAGCCTCGACGGCTTCTGGACGCACCCGGACGGGCCCTTCGACTACGTCACGACGAACTTCCTCGCCTCGATGGAGCAGTTCCCCATCTCCGGGCTGCTCGCGGAAACCCCGTACGGCTCGATCGTCGGCGGGCCGAGCGCGTTCGACGGTTCACTGTGGACTCTCCGGTACGACCTGGCGTTCTACGGGATCGTCGGCATCCTCGTGGTGACCTCGGTGCTGCACCGGGCCCCCCGTGCGGTGCTGGTCCTGACCGCTACCTGTTACGCCCTGGTCCTGCGGGACTTCTTCACCGCACCGACCTGGAGCTCCCGCCCGCCGCAACACGGCGCGATCGGGCCGTTCCCGCTGCTCGGCGCGTTCGCCGCCGACTGGACGCTGATGCTCGGCTTCCTGTTCCTGCTCGGTGCCGCCGCCCGCCTGTACGCACACCGGATTCCGGTCACCAGAAACCTGGCCGTGCTGGCCGGGGTCGCGCTTGTCGGCTCACTGTGGCTGGGCGGGTTCTTCGCGGTGGGCCTGCCGGCGTTCGCCTACCTGGTGCTCTTCGCGGCCGTCGCGCTGCCGAAGCGGCTGTCCAGTATCAGCCGACGGCACGACTACACCTACGGCATCTACATCTACGGCTTCCCGGTGCAGCAGATGATCGCCCTCCTCGGTGGCACCCGATTCGGGATGCTCGGCTACATCGTGCTGAGCCTGCTCGGCGCCCTCCTGTTCGCCGTCCTCTCCTGGCACCTGGTGGAACGGCCCGCCCTCGGGTTCAAGACCGGCAGCGGGCGGGCACGTCACCGGCGCGCTGGCCGCGCCACCAGCCCACGCCCCGCGCTGATCCCCAGCCCGGTGACAGTGGCGGGAGCCGAGGCCCGCACCGGCAGCGGACGGCACAAGGCCGGTGCCCGGCACAGTCGGTCGACGAGCAGCGCCCCGGCCACGGCGTCCACACCGCGCCGCCTCAAGCGGCCCACCGAGACGGCGGCGACCTTCCTGAAGGTGCCAGCCCGGACCAAGCAGGACCTTCCGTTCGACCCGGCGAAGACGCCAACCTCGCACACCCGATCGGGTCGGTCCCACCGCGCGCCGACCATCTCGACGACACCACCCCGCTGACGGTGGTGGGGCCGGAGCCGGACGGCTCCGGCCCCACCACTCAGCAACGGCGGGCCGGCCGACTCAGGCCGAGAAGTTGCGGAACAACAGGGACGCCAGGCCGAGCGCCAACGCCAGGTTGAACACGGTGGCGCTGGCGAACACCGCCACCGGTCGCCAACCCGCCTCCCGCAGCGACGCGACCCGGACCTCCAGACCGATGCTGACGAAGGCCAGGATCAGAAACCACACGCGCAGGTCGTTGACGATGGCGATGGTGGCCTTGCCGTCCGTACCGGCCGCGTCGAGGTACCAGGTGGCGATGACCGAGGCCGCTATGAAGCCGAGGACGAACTTCGGGAACCGCGTCCACAGCTCGCTCAGGCCCGGTCGGGCCGCGCCGGGCCGTCGTTCCACCCGCAGCGTGAAGTACGCGGTGAGCGCGACCGCCACCACGCCCATCAGCGCGTTCTGGGTGACCTTGACGATGCTGGCGATCTGGAGCGCCTCCTCACCGGCGAGCGCCCCCGCCGCGGTGACCGCGGCGGTGGTGTCGATGTTGCCGCCGATCCAGGCGCCGGCCACCGCGTCGGACAGCCCGAACACGTCGGCCAACCAGGGCAGGATGAAGATGGACGGCAGCGCGAAGAGGATGACCAGACTCGCCGTGTAGGCCAACTGCTCGCGGCGTGCCCGCACCGCCCCGGCGGCAGCGATCGCCGCGCTGACCCCGCAGATCGACACCGCCGAGGCGAGCAACGCCCGCAGCTTGTCGTCGAGGCCGAACCTGCCGGCCAACCACCAGGTGAACAGGAAGACCCCACTGATCAGCAGGATCGCCTGGGCGATCGCCGGTCCGGCGGCGCTGGCGATGACGGCCAGGTTGATCGACGCCCCGAGCAGCACCAGGCCGGTCTTGATGAAGAACTCGGTCCGGAAGGCGGCGGCGATCCGGTCCCGCCACCCGAGCGCTGTGATGGCGACGTTGCCGAGCAGGCCGAGCAGGATCGCGTAGACCGGGTACTCGACGGCCGCCCCGACGTCCTCGACGGCGGTGCCCTCGGCCCAGGCCGGGACGTTCTGCTCCAGGTAGCGGGTGAGCGCGGCGAGACCGACGACGATCAGCAGGCCGAGCGCCGTCCAGGCCCAGAACGTCCCGTCCCGCGCCACGATTGTCGGCTCGGCGGGATCCACTGTGGTCGGCGAACTGCCCGGCTCGACCGCGTCGTCGGCGACCACGGGGTCGACAGGGGTTCCCTCCTCGGTGCGGGTGGCGTCGGGCCCGGTGCCCGTGCGGGTGGCGTCGGCGGTCATCAGGGCACCAGCCCGGCCGGGATGGCACCGAGCAGGACCAGGGCGAGCAGGCCCAGGCCGAGGATGGTCGCCGCCCAGTCCTCGTTGAGCGCGAGCCGGGACTCGCCGGCGGTCTCCGGGGCGGGTGATGACGGATCAGCGGTCATGACGTACCTCCATGGTGGTGAACCGGTCCGGCACGGCCGGATCGGTTCAGAAGCGCGGTGACGAGCGTGCGAAGCCGTGCCGGGGTCACGAACCGGCGGTACGGCGGTAGGAAGGTGCGGTGCTGCGGTGCTCAGTCGGTGCCGGGTGCGCCCGGACAGAGCTCACTGGAGGTCCGCATCAGGTCGACGACCCGACGCGAGGTAAGAAGCGGACCAACAGGCATTCACCTGTTTTCCTACCGGCTCGATAGGAATTCAAGACCGCCGACGCGGATTCTCGTTCTGCGGTACCGCAGCCGGCACGGACGACGGGGCCGGAGCCGTCGCCGGCTCCGGCCCCGTCGGTACGCCCGAACCCGCTACGGGGTCGGGTACTCGTTGAGGTAGATCGGAACGCCGACCTTGGTCATGTCGGCGGCGTCTCCGACACCGTTGACCACGTGGTCGATGGTGCCGGCGCTGAGGTTGACGGTCATGATGTGGTGCAGCCGCACCCCCGGCCGGTTCGGCACCTCGAACCCGTTCTCGGTGTGGATCGACGGGTTGTTCTGGTTGAAGACGTACACCCCGCCGCCGTACAGGGTGTGGTGACGCACCCGGTCACCGACCTTGTACCCGGCCCAGCCCTCGACCGCGCCGTTCATCCAGTCGGCCTGCGTCGGCGGGTCGTACGGCAGCTCGTTCTGGTAGAGGATCGTGGTGCCGTGCTCACCGTTCCAGACCGTGTTGTAACGCTGGAAGTGCTCGACGAACAGGCCGGTCGCTGTCACGTGGTCGCCGTTGATGACGGCGCCGTAGCGACCGGTGTTGGTACGCCAGCGGTCGGTGTCACCGTTGACGCCCTCGGTGAAACCTTCGACGCCGTGGTCGCCGCGCCACACCCAGGTGTGGTCGATGAGCACGTTGTCGCTGTTGACCTCCAGGGCGGTGTTGGTCCGTCCAATGTGCGGGCCGCCGACCCGGAAGTACACGTCGGAGAGCGTCGTCGGGTTGTGCGGGCTGCTGGCGTTGCGGCCGTGCTCACGCCCGACCCGCAGCAGCACCGGTGACTCGACGAGGCCGGCGTCGATCGTGACACCGGCGACGATGACCCCCGGAACACCTGCCACATCCAGCGGGATCGCACCGTTCACAGCGGTGAGTGTCGCGTGCCCGATCCCGAGCACGACGGTGTCCGGGCGCCGAACCTCGATGCTGCGCGCGATGTCGTAGGTGCCGGGGGTGAGCAGCAGGTGCTTGCCCCGCGCCAACTGGCTGTTGATGAGGCGCACCGGGTCGGACGGCTTCGCGATGAAGAAGTCGTCAATGCCGAGGGTCCGCCCCGGCGTGATGCCGTCGGCCCAGGAGACGCCTCGGCTGTCGCGCTGCGCGGCGGGCACCCGCACCTGGTAGCGGCCCTTGCCGTCGACGAACAGGTAGGGCTTCTCCCGGCTGACCGGGGTGGTCTCCAGCGTGGTGTACGGCGGGTCGGGGAAGGTGGCGTCGTCCGGCGCGCCCTCGACTCCCGAGAACACCTGGTTCCACACCGCGTTGGACCAGCTGCCGACCTCGCTGTTGCGGGTCAGCCACTGTTGCTGCGACCCGTTCGTCGTGGCCGGCAGCCGTGAGTCGGCGATGAACCCGCCGCTGGCGTACTGCGGCCCGGCGGTGCAGTAGTCCATCAGCGACAGACCCCCGCCGCCGATGTTCAGTCGGCGCATCGACACCGCCTGGGACACCGCCCAGAAGTTCGCCGACGACCGGCAGCCGTCCTGACCGGCCGCGTTGATGGTGAGCGACAGGTTGGACAGGGTGCGCCAGAAGTTGACAAGCGCGAGGCAGTTGCCGGTGCCGCCGTCGGCCAGGCAGCGGTTGTAGACCTCCAGCTTGCCGTTGACAGTGACGTCGGTGGGCGACGCGCCCAGGCCGGAAACCTCGGTGTAGTAACCGACCTTGGCCTGCAACGGCTGCTCGGCCGTGCCGTACGTGCCCGGCTTGAACAGGTAGGCGTGCCGCTCGGTGCCCATCTCGTTGTCGACCTGCCGGGCGTGCGCCGCGTCGAGGGTCTGCTGGATCGTGCCGACCGGCATGGACGGGTCGAAGATCGTCACGTTCGGGCCGAAGTCGGGGGTGCCCTGCGTGGGGCGGCCGGCGCTTGCCGCCGTGCTGGTCATCGTGACGGCGGTGGTCACGACAAGGGCGAGCAGGAGGGTACGACCGGATCTCCGGCGTACGCGTCGGGACGGGACTGTCATGCGGTTCGTCCTCTCCGCTGGCCGGCGACGTACTCCCGGCACAGCTGGGGGCGGTGAGAGCGCTCTCTGAGCCCTGCGGTCGAACCTGGGGTCGCACCGAAGGGTTGACATGTTTCTACCCCCTGAGCCGGCTGCGCGCCATGACCACGGACGGGCGAACTTCACGCCGGACGGGCAGGAATGAGCGGTGACACGGCGGGGCGCACCCAGTCGTCGTCGGCCATCGTCGGCCGGCTGAGCGGCCCACCCGGATGCGGACGCAGCGCCGGCCCACCCTCCTGTGGAGGGCGGGCCGGCGCGGTGGCGCGAAAGGCGCGGGAGGTCAGCGCACCCGGCGGCGGCCGTGGGCACCGGCGACGATCGCCACACCGATTGCGGCGAAGGCGACCTGCAGGATCAGCTCGATCCAGTCGATCCCGCTGGTCTCGTCGACGCCGAGGAGGCCGGCGACGAGCGTGCCGAGGATCGCCGCGACCACACCGATGAGCAGTGTCAGCCAGATCGGGATGTTCTGCTTGCCGGGTACGACCAGCCGGCCCAGCGCACCGATGATCAGGCCGATGATGATGGCGGCGAAGAAGCCGGAAATTTCCACGGGAGCCGTCCTTGAAGAGTGGGATGTCGTCGACACTCGATTGCCCCAAGCAACTAACCGCAAAACATCCAGGCAGCTCTCCCCGACTGCACGCCCACGCGATCGTGCACTTTGTGTTGCCGTCACGCGGCTTTCGCCACGTATGTCGCCACCGAAAGTGCAAGATCGCGTGGGGGTGAGGGCGGGACGGGGTCCTGCTGTTGCGGTCTGCTTTGGGTCTTCTCACCGGCGCTAGGATGACCGCCGTGCAGTTCGGGGTGCTCGGGCCGCTCGCCGTGACCACGGACTCCGGCGAGCCGGTGGTGGTGCCCGGCACGAAGGTACGGGCGTTGCTGGCCGACCTCCTGGTCAACCGCAACCAGGTGGTCTCGGCGGACCGCCTCATCGACGACCTGTGGGGTGACGACGCCCCCGCCAACCCGGCCGGCGCCCTCCAGGTCCGGGTGTCGCAGCTCCGCAAGGCGCTGAACGACGCCGAACCCGGCGCCCGCGAGCTGGTCGAATCCCGGCCACCCGGCTATCTGCTGCGGGTCGACGCGGTCGACGTCGGCCGCTTCGACGAGCTGGCCCGCTGCGCCGACGTCGAGCGACTGACCGACGCCCTCGCGTTGTGGCGGGGCGAGGCGTACGCCGACGTCGCCGACGCCGAGTTCGTTCGCGCCGAGGCGGCTCGCCTCGCCGAGCAGCGCCTCGTCGTCCACGAGCGGCTGGCCGAGGCTCGGCTGACCCGGGGTGAGCATGACCTGGTGGCCGCGGACCTGGCCGAGCTGGTCCGAAAGCATCCCCTGCGCGAGGGCCTGCGGGCAGTGCAGCTGCGCGCGTTGTACGCGGCCGGCCGGCAGTCCGAGGCGTTGGAGAGCTACGCCGACCTGCGGGCCCGGCTCGCCGACGAGCTGGGCCTCGACCCCGGCCCGGAGCTGGTCGCGCTGCACCGCCGGATCCTGGAACAGGACGTCGGCCTGAGCGCCGCGCCGAAGGCGGCGATCATCCGGAACACCCTGCCGGCCCCACTCGACGAGCTGGTCGGGCGCGACGAGGCGCTTGCCGAGCTGGGCGCGCTGCTGCACCGGCAACGGCTGATCACTCTCGTCGGGCCGGGCGGCGTCGGCAAGACCCGGCTGGCCATCGAGGCGGCCCGCGCGGCGTCCCGTCCGGACGGGGTGCAGCTCATCGAGCTGACTCCACTCGCGGCTGGTGACGCACGGGTCGCCGACCATCTGCTCGGCGCGCTGGGCACCCACGAGACCGCCGGTGCGACGGTGTCCCCCGTCGAGCGGCTGGTCACCGCCCTGCGGCACCGGCAGTTGCTGCTGGTGTTGGACAACTGCGAACACGTCATCGAACCGGTCGCCGAGCTGGTCGCCCGGCTGCTGCGGGACGTGCCCGGGGTGAGCGTGCTGGCCACCAGCAGGGAGCCGCTCGGGCTGACCGGTGAACTGCTCTGGGAGGTACCCCCGCTGCCGGTGCCGGACGACACCGACCTGGACGCGGTCCGGCGCTCGGCGGCGGCAGTGTTGTTCGTGGCCCGCGCCGCCGCACAGCAGCGCGGTTTCCGCCTCGACGCGGACACCGCCGCCGCGGTGGCCCAGCTGTGCCGTCGCCTCGATGGCCTGCCGCTGGCGTTGGAACTGGCCGCGACCCGGGTCCGTGCCCTGGGCGTACGCGGGGTGGTGGACCGGCTCGACGACAGGTTCCGGCTGCTCACCACCGCGCAGCGGGACGTGCCACCACGGCAGCGGACGCTGACCGCGGTGATCGGCTGGAGCTGGGACCTCCTCGACGAGACCGAACGGCTGGTGCTCGCCCAACTGGCGGTGTTCCCGGACGGCTGCACCCCGGAGGCCGCCGAACAGGTCTGCCGGACCGACCTGGACAGCCTCGCCCGGCTGGTGGACCGCTCGCTTGTGGTGCTCGACGACTCCGGCGCGGCCCCGCGCTACCGGCTCCTCGAGTCGGTGGCCGCGTTCTGCCTGGCACGGCTCACCGACGCCGACCGGGTACGCGGGCGGCACGCCGCCTACTACACAACACTGGCCGAGCGCGCCGACCCCGGGCTGCGCGGGGCCGAGCAGCAACGCTGGCTGGTGCTGCTCGACGCCGAGCTGGCGAACCTGCGCTCGGCGCTGACGCACGGTGGCGGGCTGCGCCTGGCGATCGCGCTGAGCTGGTACTGGTTCCTGCGTGGCCGGCTCACCGAGGCACGGCGAGCCCTGGCGGTGCCGGGCGACCCGGAGCAGGAGGCCCGGGCGGCTCCCTGGCGGGTGGGCTTCGCCCTGTCGCAGGGCGAGGTGATCGCGCCGGACGACGTGCGCGCCGCGGTGGCCGTCGACCCGAACGGCCACGCCGCGTGGTTCGCGGCCGACGCGCTGATCGAACACGGCGACCTGGCCCTGGTGGCGGAGCTGCTGCCCACCGCCGCCGCCGACACGTGGACCGAGGCCGCGGTGCTCACCTCGCTGGCCCACATCGCCCACGCCAACGGTGACCAGCCCACCCTGGAGCGCACCGCGACCCGCAGCTCCGCGCTCTTCGCCGACCTCGGCGACCGGTGGGGTCGGCTCCGCGCGACCGAGTGGGTGGGCGGGCTGGCCGACATGCGCGGCGAGCACGAGCGCGCCGCCGCGCTGCACCGCGAAGGGCTGCGCTGGGCCGAGGAGTTGGCGCTGTGGCCGCAGGTCTGCGCCGAGCTGTCCTGGCTGGCCTGGCTCGCCGTGCAGACCCGCGACTACGCCCAGGGTCGGGAACTTGCCGAACGCGCGTACGGACTGGCGGTGGAGCAGGGCTCGCCCAGCGCGCTGATCTTCGCGGAGATGAGCCTCGGGCTGGCCGCCCGCCGCGACGGCAAGCTCGACCTGGCCGTCACCCACCTCAGCCGCCTCGCCGACCTGGGTCGGTGTGACAGCCAATCCGCGCTCTACCTGCCCATGGTGCTTGTCGAGCTGGGCTACGCCGTCGAGCAGGGCGGCGACCCGGACGCCGCGTTGGCCCTGCACGTCGAGGCGTTCGAGGCGGCCGAGGCGATGGCGACGATGCGCGACACGGTGGGTCCTCTGGAGGGGATGGCGGCGGCCGTGCGCTCCCCCGAGGTCGCCGCCCGGCTGCTGGGCGCCGCAGCCGCCGCCCGCCTCGCCACGCACTCCCCCGCCGCCCCGGCGGAACGCGACGACACCGACCGGACAACCAACCGTCTGCAGGCCGAACTCGGGCCGGAACGCTTCGACGCGCTGTTCGCCGAGGGCGCGCGGCTGAGCCCGAGCGAGGCTCGGGCCCAGCTCTGACCGGTGCTCAGGGGGTCACCTTCGGGGCGTACGAGGCGACGATCACGCCACTCTTGTGCACCCGCGTGTCGACGAGGTCGAACGACGCCTTGAAGTCGGTGAGCGGCCCCGTCAGGCTGGTGGCGCCCTCCAACACGGGGTGGATCCAGAACCGGACCTCGTCCACCAGGCCCGCCCGGATCAGCTGCGCGGTGACCGAGCCGAAGCCGTACTGGATGATGTTCCTGCCCTCCTGGGCCTTGAGCGCGGTGACCGCCTCGACCAGATCGCCCTGGAGCACCTCGGTGTTGTTCCAGGTGGGGTCGGTCAGGGTGGTCGAGGCGACGTACTTCCTGACGTTGTTGAAGTACGCGGCGCCCGTGGTCGGGTCGCTCTCGTCCCGGGTCGGCCAGGCGGCGGACATGCCGTCGTAGGTGGCCCGGCCCATCAGCATCGCGTCGGCTTCCTCGGTCTGCGCCCCGGCGAGGCTGGCGGCCTCCTCGTCGAAGTAGGGCATGGTCCACATCGGGTTGTCGATGACGCCGTCGAGGGTGATGTAGGTCGAGTTGACGAGCTTGCGCATCGGGATCTCCTGGGTGTCGGTAGTGCCCTGCGGTGACACCCAGAACTCTGCCGACCCCCGCTTACGATTCGCTTCAGGTGCTCTTACCAGTGCCGGCCGGGCCCGGCGCCGGGCCGGTCAGCGGGATCGGCAGCGCCTGCGGGGTCACCGTGCCGCCGCCGGTCGAGTGGGCCGGGGCGGGGCGGTCACCGCCTCGGCTGTGCAGGCGCCCGCGCCCGGCCGGACCGGCCCGTCGGGACACCTCGACGGTCACCATCCGCACCGGTGGTGGCGGCACGGTGAAGCGCCCGACACCCCACCGCACCCAGATCGGGATCCGGCCCGCGTCCGCCTCGGCGCGCAGCTTCTGCACCGTACGGGCCCGGTCGGTGTGGTCGACCTCGACGACGACCGGCGGACCGTCCGGACGGGCACACGCCACGTCGAGCACCGAAAACCGCTGCTCCAGCGGCGGCGGCAACGGCATCACGCTCGGTGCGCGCCGGTAGACCCGCCAGCCCTGGGCCTCGGCCCACCGCACCACCGAGTCGATCACCAGCGCGGTGACCTCGTCGGTGTCCAGGTCGACGAAGGTCACCTCGGCCAGCCAGCGACCCAGGTCCGCGGCCAACCGCTCGCCCTGCGCCGCGACCTCCACCGGCGCAGGATAACGCCTCAGCCGACGACGGTCGCGGTCACGGCGAGGTGCCTTGTCAACCAGGCGGTGGTGGCCGTACGGGCCGCCTCGGCGTTCGAGCGTGCCAGGAAGTCGTGCCCCTCCCCGGTGAGCACCAGGTGCCCGTGCGGCACGCCCCGGGCGGCGAGGGCCTCGGCTACCTGCGTCGACTCGCCAGCCGGCACGTTGGTGTCGTTGGCGCCGTGGATCAGCAGCACTGGAACGTCCAGCTGGTCGATGTGGGTCATCGGAGAGAGGTCGCGCAGCAGGTCGGCGTCCCGCTGCGGGTCGCCGTACTTGCTGACGGCGGCGGCGGCGATCCACGGCTCGGTGCCGGCGAAGAAGGTCCGGAAGTCGGAGATGCCGCATTCGGCGACCCCGGCGGCGAAGAGCCCGGGGAAGTTCACCAGCACCGCGAGGACCAGGTAACCGCCGTAGGAGCGGCCCAGGCAGCCGAGTTGACCGGGCCGGGCGACGCCGGCGTCGACGAGGAAGTCGGCGCAGGCCGCCACGTCGGCGATCGCACCGTACCGGCCCGCCAGGTTGTCGGCGGCGACGAACGAGCGGCCGAACCCGGACGACCCCCGGACGTTGGGCGCGAAGACCGCGATGCCCTGCGCCACGAGGGCCTGGAACAGCGGGTTGTAGTCGGGACGCTCCTGCGCCTCCGGGCCACCGTGCAGGCTGATGGCGGTCGGCCAGGGACCGGGCCCGGCCGGGCGGTAGAGCCAGCCGGACAGCGGCAGCCCGTCACGGGCACGCAGGTCGAGAAGCTGCGGCGCGACACCCGCGTCGTCGGTACGCGGCACACCGGTGTCCGGCCGCAGCGGGCGCGGCGCCCCGGTCGACGGGTCGACGAGCCACACCTCGCGGGGCTGCACCGGCCCCTGCGCGGTCACGCAGAGCAGGCCACCGTCGGCGGCGAAGACGGCGTCGCCGAGCACCTCGCCGGGGGCGGTGACGGCCCGCTGCACACCGCTCGCGAAGTCGAGCAGGCTCAGCTCGCTGCGCCCGCCGTAGGTGTTCCACAGCAACGCGCCGCGCTGCCCGTCCGCGCTCGGCGTGACGTGTTCCAGCTCGGCGTCCGGTCGCCCGGCGAGCCGGATCGGTGGCTGCTCCGGTCGGGTCAGGTCGACCCGCACCAGCGCGGCGAGTTCGGAGTACGCGTCGGTGCGGGCCAGCACGCTCGTGCCGTCCGGGCTGAACCACCCCTGGTCGGTGCTGCCCCGCCCGGTGTCCGGGATCAGCCGCCGCCGCTCCCCGGTGGGCACGTCGAGCAGTTCGAGCCAACGGGCGTTGCGCGGGCCGCGACGCAGCAGCGCCAGATCGGCGTCCGGGGTCACGTCCAGGAGGGTGAGCAGGTCGCCCTGGGCGAGGACCCGCCGGTCCCCGCTGGCCACGTCGACCAGAAGGGCCTGCCCGTGCTCGTCGGTCTCGGTGACCGCCATCAGCGCGCCACCGGGCAACCAGCCGGCCAGCGAGGCGCTACGGCGGCCGAACCCGGCGACCTGGCGGCGTCGCGTACCGTCCGGGCGCAGCACCCACAGCTCGGTGCGGGGTGCGCCACCCGGGGCGACGACACAGGCCAGCCACTGGCCGTCCGGGGACCAGCTCAGCGCGAGGACCGGCTCCTCGCCCACCGGCAGCGCAACGGGCGCACAGCCGTCGACGTCACCGACCCAGACGCCCGGCGTACCGGCCCGGTCGGAGAGGAACGCCACCCGGCGACCGTCGGGGGACGGCGCCGGGGCGAAGTCCTCGCTGGCGGGCATCGGCGTGGACATCGGCCGGTGGATCGCGGGTCGGGTCCGCCGGCTGGTGCGCGGCGCCTCAATCCGTACGCTCATCTAAACCCCGATCCGCTGCAACCAGAGCTCCAGCAGCCCGAGCTGCCAGAGCGCGTTGGAGCCCAGCGTGGTCCGCTGGGCGTTCGGTGCTTCCAGCAACTCCTCCACGTAGTCCTTGCGGAACAGGCCCCGCTCACGCGCCGGTCGGGCGGTGAGCGCGTCCCGCACGTCGTCGAGCAGCGGGCCGGAGAGGTGCCGGATCGCGGGCACCGGGAAGTACCCCTTCGGCCGGTCGATCACCTCGTCCGGGACGATGCCCCGGCTCGCCGCCTTCAGCACGCCCTTCCCGCCCTGCGCCAGTTTCATGCCCGGTGGGCAGGCGGCGGCCAACTCGACCACCTCGTGGTCGAGGAACGGCACCCTGGCCTCCAACCCCCAGGCCATCGTCATGTTGTCGACCCGCTTGACCGGGTCGTCGACGAGCATCACCAGGCTGTCCAGGCGCAGCGCCGCGTCCAGCGCGGTGTCCGCGCCGGGTGCGCCGAAGTGCGCGGCGACGAACTCCAGGCTGGCGTCGTGGTCGAGCATCCACTCGGGCGCCAGGTGCCCGCCGAGCGCGTCGTGGCGACGATCGAAGAACACCCTGGCGTACGCCTCGACGGCGTCCGCGCGGGCCACGTTCGCCATCGGCGGGTACCAGTCGTAGCCGGCGAGGATCTCGTCGGCGCCCTGCCCGGACTGCACCACTGTGATCCGCTGCGAGACCTCCTCGGAGAGCAGGTGGAACGCGACGCAGTCGTGGCTGACCATCGGCTCGCTCATCGCCTCGATGGCCCGGTGCACGGCGGGGACGAACCGCTGCGCGCCGATGCGGATCTGCTGGTGGTCGGTGCCGAAGTGGCGGGCCATCAGGTCGGAGTAGTGGAACTCGTCGCCGCTCTCCCCCGCCGCCGCCTCGAAGCCGATGCTGAACGTGGCCAGCCCGGTCTGGCCCTGCTCGGCCAGCAGGGCGACGATCAGGCTGGAGTCGAGACCGCCGGACAGCAGCACACCGACCGGCACGTCGGCGACCATCCGCCGTCGTACCGCGGTCCGCAACGCCGCCATCAGCCGTTCCTGCCACTCCTCGGCGGACATGGCGGGGGCGGCGGCCCGGTTGAACTCCGGCCGCCAGTAGGTCGTGTCGGTGCTCCGGCCGTCCGCGGTGATCACCCGTACGGTGGCCGGCGGCAGCTTGCGGACCCCGGCGAGGATCGTGCGCGGCGGCGGCACCACCGAGTGAAAACTCATGTAGTGGTGCAGCGCCACCGGGTCGAGGTCGGTGTTGACGTCACCGGCGGCGAGCAACGCCGGCAGGGTCGAGGCGAACCGCACCCGACCCGGCCCCTCGGCCAGGTAGAGCGGCTTGATGCCGAGCCGGTCCCGGGCCAGCACCAGGGTATGCGTGGCCAACTCGACAAGGGCGAACGCGAACATCCCGTAGAACCGCTCGACGCAGGCCGAACCCCACCTGTGGTACGCCTTGAGGATCACCTCGGTGTCCGAGGTGGACCGGAACGAGTAACCGGCGGCGGTCAGCTCGTCGCGCAGCTCCCGGTAGTTGTAGATGCAGCCGTTGAACACCATGGCCAGGCCCAGCTCGCTGTCGACCATCGGCTGGGCACCCGCGTCGGACAGGTCGATGATGCGCAGCCGGCGGTGCACCATCGCCACCGGCCCCTGCTGCCACCGGCCCTCGCCGTCCGGGCCCCGGGAGGCCAGGGCGGGGAGCATCCGCTCGACGGCGGACATGTCCGGTGGCGCCCCGTCGAGGCGGAACTCGCCTCCGATACCGCACATGGCACGCACCTCTCATCGGCTGGGGCCGCTGACCGGTCCAGGCTTGGCGGACCGGGTTGCGTCCCGATGACGTCTGGGTCAAGCGTGGGTTACACCAATGGTTCGTCGGCTCCACCGAGCAGCCAGGTGTCCTTCGACCCACCGCCCCGCGACGAGTTGACGATCATGCTGCCGGCCGGGGCCACCCGGGTCAGCGCCACCGGAGCGACCTCCGCGGTGTCACCGAGGAACACGAAGGCCCGCAGGTCGACGTGGCGGGGAGACAGCGCCGTGCCGTCGAAGACCGGGTGGGTGGTCAGCGCGATCATCTCCTGGGCGATCCACCGGTGCGGGGCGGCGAGGATCTGCTCCCGGACGGCGTCCAGCTCCTCCGCCTCGGCCCGAGGGCCGATCACCACCCGGTCACCGCCGTACCCGTCGACCGGCTTGAGCACCAACTCGTCGAGCCGACCCAACACCTCGGCCCGCTGCTCGGGCAGCCCACACAGGTACGTCGGCACGTCCCCCAGCAACGCCTTCTCGCCCAGGTAGTACTCGATCAACCGGGGCACGTACGCGTACAGCGCCTTGTCGTCGCCGACACCGTTGCCCAGCGCGTTGGCGAGCGTGAGTCGCCCGGCGTGCACCGCGGCGAGCAGCGGCCACCCCAGCGGCACCCCGTCCGCGCCCGGCGCGTGCAGCAGCGCCTCCTCGTCCATCCGCAGGTAGATCACGTCGACCTCGCGGCGGCAACCCTCCCGGACCAGCCGGACCCGGCCCTCCTCCACCAGCAGGTCACTGGTCTCGGTCAGTGGCACCCCCATCTCGTCGGCGAGCAGCCGATGCTCGAACCACGCCGGGTCACCGGGGCCGCTGCTGAGCACCACCACTGCGGGGTCGTCGGCCGCGGCGGGGGCGGCGGCGACCAACGCCCGGTACAGCATCGCCGGCGTCTCGTCGGCGGGCAGCAGATCCTCCGGCACCGGCAGCTCCGGTAGCACCGCCTGGGTCAGCCGACGGTTCTGCACCGCGTAACCGATCCCGGAGGGCACCCGCAGGTTGTCCTCCAACACGTACCAGCCGCCGTCCGGGTCCCGGACGAGGTCCGTGCCGGACACCTGGGCGCGGGTGCCCCGACGGCCCATCAGCGCCCCGGTCGGGCGCAGCCCGGGTGAGGACTCCACCACCCACGCCGGCACCACGCCGTCGGCCACCACCGCCCGGTCGGCGTACACGTCGCGTAGGAACGCGTCGAGGGCGCGGGCGCGCTGCACCAGGCCCGTGCGCAGGGTTCGCCAGTCGTCGGCGGGCACCACCCGGGGCACCAGGTCCACCGGGAAGAGCCGGGTGCTCGCCTCGCCGGCCACGCTGAAGGTCACCCCGCGGGCCCGCTGCTCCTCGTCCCGGTCGTGCTCGCGTTGCCGCAGGGCGCCGGCACCGAGTTGACGCAGGGCGGCGAGCATCGGGGCGTACGCCGGCTGCGGTCCGGCCGGCCCGAAGACCTCGTCGCCGGCGTCGGCGTAGGTGGGCAGCTCGGGCGGCGTCGGCGCACCCGGCAGCGGCCCCCGCACCCGGCCCCGGGTCTCGTCGAGCAGCAGGTCGACCACGTCGGCCAACCGGCCCCGCCGCTCGTACGCCCGCCGCTGCCGGGCGGCGGAACTGCCGCGTCCCAGCGCGTACCGGGTCAGCTCGCTCACCTGCTCCCAGTCCCCGGTCGCCTCCAACTGGGGGCGCAGGTCGGTCACCAGGCGACTGACCGCCTGGGCGGCCGGCACCGGTCGGGCCGACCGGGGCAGGTCGAGCAGGTCACCTTCCAACCCGGAGCGGGCCGCCCGCCACACGGCGGCGCGCAGCACCGGTGGCCGTACGGCAGTGCGCTCCACCCCGGCGCGCAGGGCGGCGACCTCCCGCCGGACGAGCGCCCGGAACAGGCCGGTGAGCAGGACGATGGTCTCCACGTCGGCGTTGGCGTCGGTGATCCGCAGTTCCACCGTCGGCACGTGCGCCGACGGCCGGACGTCGAAGTAGATCATGGCGGGATCGGTGATGGTCTCGGAGGCGATCAGCTCGGCGACGAGCGCCTCGTGGTCAGCGGCGCTCGTCACCTCGCCCGGGTCACCCGCCGTGGGCCAGCGCTGCCACACCAGCGATCGGACGCTGGCGTAGCCGCTGTCCTGACCCATCCAGTACGGCGAGCTGGTGGAGAGGGCCAGCAGCACCGGCAGCCACGGCTGGACCCGACGGGTGACCGCCACTGCCAGGTCCCGGTCGGTGACACCGACGTGCACCTGCGCACCGCAGATCAGCTGCTCCCGGGCGAGCATCTGGTACTCGTCGAGCATCCGCCGGTAGCGGGAGGTGGGGGTGACGCTGGGGTCGCCGTCGGCGCGCAGCGGCACCGTACCCGCCGCCACGATGCCCAGCCCGGCCCGGTCGGCGACCTGGACGGCCGCCTGACGCAACCCGGTCAGCTCGGCACGGATCTCGTCCAGGGTGCGGCAGACCGCGGTGTTGGTCTCCACCACGCTACGGTGCAGCTCGGCGGTGAACGAGGCCGCCGGCAACCGGTCCAGCAACTCCCCGGCGCGGGGCACCAACTCCCTGGTGTGCAGGTCGACGACGTGGAACTCCTCCTCCACCCCGAGCGTGGCCAGGTCCGCCGGGTCACCGTCGTCCAGGGACAGAAGCGGGTTCGTACGCTGGGTGGGCAGCATCCGGCCGTTGCCGGACCTGCCCACCGGCTCGTCGTACGTCGGCGCGTTCGTGGTGTTGTCGGCCATGGTCACCCCGGTTCGCGTGTCGGTGGTCTCGACTGTCCGACGAGCGTTCCCACGGTTGGTACCGGGGGTGTTTCCGGCACGTTAAGGTGACGCGCCCGTTCTGTCCGGGCTGGTCAACGGTGCGGGCCCGCCGGGTGCGGCGGGTCGGTGCCGGTCGTAGCGTGGGAGCATGCGAACCACCACGCTGGGCAGCACCGGACCCGAGGTCGGCGTCATCGGCCTCGGCTGCATGGGCATGAGCCACGGCTACGACATCACCGGCCCTCGCGACGACGACACGTCGATCTCCGTCATCCGACAGGCACTGGACCTGGGCGCGACGCTCATCGACACGTCCGACGTGTACGGGCCGTACACCAACGAGGAACTGGTCGGGCGGGCGCTGGCCGGCGGTCACCGGCAACGGGCGGTGCTGGCCACCAAGGTCGGCCTGGTGGCCACCTCCCCCACCGGTGGTCCCGGCAACTCACCGAAGACCGGCAACAACGGCCGCCCGGAGCACATCCGCGCCGCTATCGACGAGAGCCTGCGCCGGCTCGGCACCGACCACGTCGACCTGTACCAGTTGCACCGGGTCGACCCGGAGGTGCCCATCGAGGAGTCCTGGGGTGCGATGGCCGAGGTCGTGGCGGCGGGCAAGGCCCTGCAGATCGGGCTGTCCGAGGTGACGGTGGCCCAGATCGCCCGGGCCCAGGCGGTGCACCCGGTGGCGTCGGTGCAGTCCGAGCTGTCGCTGTGGACCCGCGACCCGTTGGCCGAGGTGCTGCCGTACTGCGCTGAGCAGGGCATCGCCTTCCTGCCGTTCTCCCCGCTGGGCCGAGGGTTCCTCGCCGGCCGGTTCACGTCGTTCGACGACCTGCCCGCAGACGACTTCCGGCGGGGCCTGCCCCGCTTCCAGCAGGACGCGCTGCGCGCCAACCTCGCCATCGTCGCCCGGGTCCGGGAGATCGCCGACCGGGTGGGCTTCAGCCCCGCGCAGGTCGCCCTCGCCTGGGTGGTCGCCCAGGGTGACCAGGTCATCCCGATTCCCGGCACCAAGACCCCGAAGTACCTGGTGGACAACTGCGCTGCCGCTGACGTGCGGCTCGGCACCGAGGAGCTGGCCGACCTGGACGCGTTGCCCGCCCCGGAGGGTGGTCGCTACTAGTTTGCCGGCGGCCCGGCCCCACGTGGCCGGGCCGCCACCGGCGGGCCGAACCTGACTCCCACACCGGGCGAGTAGAGGACGCTGACCGGTGGCCCGACCGGTGCCGGCAGCCCGGCGGCGGCCACCAACTCGTCATCCAGGTGCAGCACCTCGGCCCGGTGCAGCGGCCAGCTCGGATGCCAGTTCGGCAGGTGCACGGTGCGCCCGTACGCCCTGGTGTGCAGCCCCCAGCGGGCAGTGACGAAATGTTCGAGTGGTGTCGGCTCGGCGATCCGCTCCCCCACCCGCACCACCATCCGGCTCGTCGTACCCGCCGGCCCCGGCCAGCGCCGCCGGCAACGGTAGGTGCGACGGTCGCCGTCGCGATCCAACCTCATCGACGACCAGAGGTACGGCAGGCGCAGCGTCACCCGCGCCACCAGCACCGGCAGCAGACGGGATGCGTCGAGCGACCGGAACACCACCGCTCGTCGACCGGCCTCGTCGACCGAGTAGAGCCGGACGTTGGTTTCCCAGAAGGTGCCGAAGTAGGGCACCCCCGGGCCGCGGCCGAAGCCCAGCCCGACCATCCGGAAACCGATCAGACCCACGTAGCTGACCCCGTCCACGGTGTCCGGACGGGTGCCCGCGGGCAGCAACGGCGCGACCACCTCCGGAGCGACGGCCCAGTGCAGGAAGGTGAGATCCTCCCAGCGCTGACGCAGGAGCGCCCAGGGGAACGCCTGCCGGGGCGCGTGGTCGACCGGTTCCGGGTGCACGTGCTCATTTTGGCCCACGTGACGGACCGGGGTGGTCGCGGGCGCGTACGGACCGAAACTGAGGATTCCGTTGCTCAACGGCGCATTCGGCGTAGGAAGGCCGGGCTGGGCTGGGCGCATCGACCCGTCGGTCCGCCGTACGCTTGATGGAGCAATAGCGTTCAGGACGGGCTTTTCGGGGAGGAACTGGGCGTGACGCAGAGCGACGTAGAGCTGGTCGTGCTCGCCCAGGCGGGCGACCCCGCTGCGCTCGGTGCACTGCTGGCCCGGCACGAGGCGGCGATGCGGGCGGTGGCGCTGAGCGTCCTCGGCTACGGGCCGGACGCCGAGGACGCGGTGCAGGACGCGATGCTGGTGGCCCTGCGTCGGATCGGCGAGGTGCGCGACCCGGCAGCCGTCGGGCCGTGGTTGCGGGCCATCGTGCGTAACAACAGCCGGACGATGCTCCGGGCGCCACGAGCGGTCCCGGTCGCCGAACCGGAGTGGCTGGCCAGCCCGTCCGACGCCCCCACACCCGAGCAGGCGCTGGAGCAGAGCGCGATGCGCGACTGGGTGTGGCACGGCATCGGGCATCTGTCCGAGACCGACCGACTCGTCACCCTGCTCCGGTACTTCAGCGACGCGTCGTCGTACGAGCAGATCGCGGCGGTGTGCGGCGTGCCGGTCGGCACCGTCCGCAGCCGCCTCAGCCACGCCCGGCGCGCGCTCACCGCCGACCTGCGAACGACGACGGACGCGGCGCACCCGGACGCCACCGCGACGAACGACGCGCGCTGGCGTGAGGGCCACGACACGATCGCCACCGCGATGGACGGCGACTTCGACCGGGTGGTCCGCGAGAGCTGGTGGCCGCACGCCGAGATGATCGTGGCGGGTGGGCCGCGCGGCGGCCGCGACCTGGCGGTGACCGGCATGAACCGCGACCTGACCGCCGGGGTACGTCAGCGGCTGCGCAACGCGGTGGCCAGTGGCAACGTGCTGATCTGGGAGACCGACCTGATCAGCCCACCCGACGACCCGGACCACTGCCCGCCCGCAGCGCTGTGGTTGCAGGTTCTGCGTGGGGGCCGGGTGCGCCAACTCACCCTCTTCCACCCCGTCCCGGCGCGGGTCTGAAGAAACTCCCCGTCCGAGCGAACTTCTCCCCCGGCCCGTGCATCTGGTCCACGTCATGCACCAGTCGCCGTTTCGGCGGACGCCGCGCGGGTCTCGGATCGGGAGATAGTTCATGGGTTTCACCAGCAACGACGGCAGCGCCCTCGCATCGGGCGCCCACACGTTCACTGTGGACGGCGTTCGGCAGGTCTACCACGTCGCCGGCACCGGCCCGGTCTGCGTGGCGCACTCCGGCGGCCCGGGCATCGAATGGACGTACCTGCGGACGCCCAGCCTTGAGGCGCATTTCACAATGGTCTACGTCGAGCCGGTGGGTACGGGCGCATCGGGTCAGCTCGACAACTCCGACGGCTACCGTCTCGACACGTATGTCCGGTTCCTGCACGCCGTCGTCGAGCAACTCGGCGAACCCCGGGTGTACCTCCTCGGGCACTCGCACGGAGGTTTCGTCGTCCAGCGGTACGCGCTCGCGCATCCGGACCGGCTCGCAGGCCTCGCCCTGTACGACACCTCACCCGTCACCGGCGCCGAATTCTGGGCCGAGGCCATGGCCGGCCTCGCCGCCTACCCACAGCGGCACCCGGACCGGCCGGAGGCGGCGGCGGTTCCGGCGGCCTTCGCGCAGATCGGCGGCGCGACGGACGACGAGTCGCTGGGGGCCGCCCTGCGCGCCGCCCTGCCGGTGTACTTCGCAGACTTCTGGGGCCGAGAGTCCGAGTTCGCCCCGTTCCAGGCGGCCGTCCGGATCTGGGCGACGCCGGCCGGCGCCCAGGACCCCACACCCTTCGACGTACGAGGAAACCTCACTGAAATCACCGTGCCCGTCGTGGTGATCGTCGGTGCGTACGACTTCATCTGCGGCCCCCGCTGGGCCGAGCAGCTGCACGGAGGGCTTCCGGACTCCCGGCTGGTGACCTTGGAACGAAGCGGGCACTTCGCGCACATCGAGCAGCCGGCGGAGTTCACCGACGCCGTCGCGGAGCTGCTGAAGCGTTGATCCGCCGGGCCAGTTCGTCACAGCGGGCACACCCCGGGGTGCTGTCGCGTTGCACCGTCTTAGGCTGGGGCACTTTGGTGCACCGTGACGAAAGGGAGACCGCCGTGAGCCAGACCGAGCGGATGGATTCCGTCGACGAGTGGAACGTGGCCGAGGACGACGGGGTGCTGGACGCCTCCGACACCCTCGACGACGACCGGGTCGGCGACCCCCTCGACACCGGCATCGTCGCCGAGGACCACTGGACGGCGGCAAACCGGTTCGGCACCACGCCCGCCGAGGAGCGGGCGGGCGAGTCCCTGGACCAGTACCTCGCCCAGGAGGTGCCGGACGTCGACCCGTACGCCGAGGATGGCGACGACGAGGACGAGCTGACCCGCCGGGGGTACGAGGCGGAGGCGCGCGCCGGCCGTCTCGTCGCCTACGACGAGGGCGTCCGCGAGGACGACGAGGCCGAGTCGGTGGCGTGGGACGCCGGCATCGACGCTGGTGCCGCGAGCGCCGAGGAAGCGGCCATCCACGTGGTCGAGGACCCGGACGGGACCGGCGACGGCCCGTTGCGCTGACGCCGTACCCGCTGCGTCCGGCACCTCGTCGGGTGCCGGACGCAGCGGGGTCGGTCAGTGGATGACGACGGGCGTCTTGACCTGCTCGCCCTGCGGATCGTCGAGCTGCGCCGGCTGACGTCGGCGCGGCAGCAGTGCGGCCGGGACGAACGTGAGCACGACGAGCGCGAACGCGACCCAGAACGTGGTGGCGAACGACTTGGCGGCGAAGTCGAGCCCGCGCTCGATGAGCGACGGGTCCACCGGCATCTGCTGCAGCAGCTCCGGCCGCTGCTGGGAGGCGATGGCCAGCCCGGCCTCGGTGATCGGCTTGCCACTCTGGTCGACCAGGCCGGGGATCGGCCGGGAGCCGTTCAACTCGTTGGTGAGGATCACCGACATCACGGCGGCGCCGACCGATCCGCCGATCTGCTGGAGGATGTTGACGAGCGTCGAGCCGCGCGCCACCTCCTGCGCCTGCAACGTCCGTAGCGCCGACGTCATGATCGGCATCATCGTGCCGCCCATGCCCAGACCCATCACGAACAGCGACCCACCGAGCAGCCAGTACGACGTCTGCGGGTCGACCTGGGTGAAGCCGAAGAACCCGACGACGATGAGCCCCAGCGCGAACGGCACGGTACGCCCGATCGGCACCCGGTCGGCGAGTGTCCCGGCGATCGGCATGGTGATCATCGCGCCGATGCCCTGCGGGGCCATCAACAGGCCGGCGGTCAGCGTCGACTCGCCGCGCACCTGGAGGAAGTAGCTCGGGAACAGCAGGCCGGCGCCCATGAACGCGATGATGAACACGAACATCGTCACCGACGCGATGGTCAGGCTGCGGTTGCGGAACAGCCGCAGGTCGAGCAGCGGGTGCCGGGGCTTGAACGAGTAGAGCACGAACGCCACCACGAGCGCGCCGCCGACAAGCATCGGTGCCCAGACCTTGGCCTCGCCGAAGGAGCCCGCCTCCGGCAGGGACGACACGCCGTAGAGGAACAGGGCAAGACCGGGCGAGAGCATGAGCATGCCGACGAAGTCGAACGACTCCGACGGCTCGGGTGCGTCCTTCGGCAGCGCGAACTGCGCGTAGATCAGGGCGATCACGCCGATCGGCAGGTTGATCAGGAAGATCCAGTGCCAGCTCGCCGTGTCGATGAGCCAGCCGCCGAGGATCGGGCCGCCGATCGGCCCCAGCAGCATCGGGATGCCGAGCACCGCCATCAACCGGCCGATCCGTTGCGGGCCGGCCGCCCGGGTCATGATGGTCATGCCCAGCGGCATGAGCATGCCGCCACCGAGGCCCTGCAGGACCCGGTAGCCGATCAGCTCGCCGATCGTGTCGGCCATGGCGCAGAGCCCCGACCCGATGGTGAACAGGGCCAACGCCACCATGTAGAGCCGTTTGGTGCCGAACCGGTCCGCCGCCCACCCGCTGAGCGGGATCACTGTGGCGAGAGCGAGAGTGTAGGCGGTCATGGTCCAGGCGACGCGGGCGTAGGAGGCGTCGAACTCGTCCTGGAACTTGGGCAGCGCCACGCTGACCACAGTTACGTCGAGGATCGACATGATCGCGCCAAGGACGACGACGCCCGCCACCTTGAGCACCGCAGCGTCGAGTTTGTCCGATGTCGCGATGGATTGCTGTGTCACAAACTCTCCTGAAGTCGATTGAGCCGGCCGATGGTGGGCGGTGGCGGCGATGCCGCGCCTACCGGGCGCGGGGCGCGACGTGCCATGGCAGCGACGCGCCGAGGCAGACTAACCGCCAGTTGTGACGATTCGCCGCCGGTTTTCGTGACCGGCCGGCCACGTATCCGAACGGCCGTCCAGGTGCAGCCGCTCGTCGGGGTGGCGATCCGCCCGCGCCGATCGATCAGTAGCCAGGGATCAGGAAACCCTGGATAAACCGCACCTGGTTGGGGTCCCGGTACGGTGTGACGGTCGGTCCATGACACCTTCCACCTACACCGTCGCCGGCCACTGGATCGGTGGCGAGACCATCACCGGCTCCGCCGGCACCCTTCCCGTCGTGAACCCGGCCACCGGCGAGATCGTGGCCGAGACCCCGGCCGGCACCGCCGCCGACGTCGACAGGGCCGTCACCGCCGCCCGGGCGGCGTTCGCGGCCTGGTCGGCGACCACGCCGCAGCACCGGGCGGACGTGCTGCGCCGCCTCGGCGCCGGCCTGGCCGCCCGTGCGGAGGAGATCGCCCAGGCGATCACCGCCGAGATGGGCTCCCCTATCGGCATGTCCCGGACCGCCCAGGTCGCCTTCCCGGCCGCGGTGGTCGAATCCATCGCCGGCCTGGCCGACGACTTCGCCTGGACCGAAGACGTCGGCAACTCGCTCATCGTCCGCGAGCCCATCGGCGTGGTCGGCGCGATCACACCGTGGAACTTTCCGCTCCAGCAGATCGTCTCCAAGCTGGCGCCGGCCCTGCTCGCCGGCAACACGATGGTCTTCAAGCCGTCCGAGAACGCCCCGCTGACCGCACGCATCCTCGCCGAGGCCGCCGCCGAGGCCGGCGTACCGGCGGGTGTCTTCAACGTCGTCTACGGCACGGGCGCGACAGTCGGTGAGGCGATCTCCGCCCACCCGGACATCGACATGATCTCGTTCACCGGGTCCACCCGAGCCGGGCAGCGGATCTCCGCGGTGGCCGCGGCGACAGTCAAGCGCGTCGCGCTGGAACTGGGAGGCAAGGGCGCGAACATCATCCTCGACGACGCGGACCTGCCCACCGCCGTGCAGCAGGGCGTGATGATGGCGTTCGCCAACGGTGGCCAGGTCTGCGGCGCGTGGCCGCGGATGCTGGCGCCGACCGCGCGTCAGGACGAGGTCGTGGCGTTGGCCGTCGAGGCCGCGAAGCAGTACACGGTCGGCGACCCGGGCGACGAGGCCACCCGGATCGGCCCGATGGCGTCCGAGGCCCACCGGCAGAAGGTCGTCGGTTACATCGAGCGGGGCATCGCCGACGGTGCCCGGCTCGTGTTCGGCGGCCCAGAGCGACCCGAGGGGTTGACCGTCGGGGCCTACCTCCAGCCGACGATCTTCGCCGACGTCGATCCGGCCTCCGCGATCGCCCAGGACGAGATCTTCGGCCCGGTGCTGACGATCATCCCGTACGCCGACGAGGAGGAGGCCGTGGCCATCGCCAACGGCACGCTGTACGGCCTGACCAGCGGCGTCTTCGGTGAGCCGGAGCACGCCATGGCGGTCGCCCGGCGGCTGCGCGTGGGCCAGGTCGACGTGAACGCCGGCCACTGGAACCCGCTCGCCCCGTTCGGCGGTTACAAGCACTCCGGCAACGGCCGCGAGTTCGGCCGGCTGGGCCTGGAAGAGTTCCTGGAAACCAAGTCCATTCAGCGCTGACCCCCCGCCCACGCCCCGCCCCCGCCCCGCCCCCGCCCCGCCCCGCCGTAGACCCGCGCCGATCTTGCACTTTCGGTCGCCGACATGGGCTGATACACCCCTTATGTCCCGACAGAAAGTGCAAGATCGCGAGACCCCGGGCGGGGGGTGGGACCGGGGGCGGGGGGTGGGGGTGGAACAGCGGGCCTGGGCTGCTGTGTTGGACTCGATGTGCCGGTTCACCGCTGGCGCCCACCGATCGGAGACACCGTGGACCGGGCTCAACTCGCCAGCTTCCTGCGCACCCGCCGTGCGGCGCTCCAGCCCGAGGACGTCGGGCTGCCCCGGGGTCCGCGCCGGCGGACCGGTGGGCTGCGGCGCGAGGAAGTCGCCACGATGAGCGGGATGTCCACCGACTACTACAGCCGGTTGGAGCAGCAGCGCGGGCCGCACCCGTCGGAGCAGATGCTCGCCGCCCTCGCTCGTGGCCTGCGGCTCTCCCTCGCTGAGCGGGATCACCTCTTCCAGCTCGCCGGTCACGCCGTTCCGCGCCGGGCGGTGCGGGCCGACCATGTGAACCCAGGCATGATGCGCATCCTCGACCGGATGCACGACACCCCGGCCCAGGTGGTGAACCACCTCGGCGAGACCCTGGCGCAGACCGCCCCCGCTGTCGCCCTGCTCGGGGACGAGACCCGGTACACCGGGTTGGCGCGCAGCGCGCACCACCGCTGGTTCACCGACCCGGCGGCACGGCAGTTGCACCCGGCGGAGGACCACCAGACGCAGAGTCGCCTGCTCGTGGCGCACCTGCACGCGGCGTACACCAGTGACGGGCGCGGCTCGCGGGCCGCCGCGCTCGTCGGCGACCTCCTGGCCAGGAGCCCGGAGTTCGCCCGACTGTGGCGGGAGCACCCGGTGCCGGCCGGCTACTGCCCGCCCAAGCACTTCGTCCACCCGGAGGTCGGCGCGTTGGAGCTGCACTGCCAGACGCTTGTCGACCCCGACCAGTCCCAGACGCTGTTGGTCTTCACCGCAGTGCCCGGGTCGCCGAGCGACGAGAAGCTGCGCCTGCTCGCCGTCATCGGCGGCCAGCTCGTCTGAGCGCGGTCAGCTCCGGGCGGGATAGCGGGCCGGGCTGACACCCAGGTAACGCCGAAAGTGGCGGCTCAGGTGCGCCTGCGGCGTCGACGGCGGCGGCGACCAGACCGGCGCAGGGACAACCGCGCCGCCGTCCGGGCTGTCGAACGGGAGAAGCTCGACGTGGTCGGCCTGGCGCTGCACGCGCCGCGCAACGTGGTGGACAAGGTGCTCAAGGGCGCGTGCATGCACCCGTAACGGCATCCGTGGCGACGAAGGCATTGATATCGGTGTGTATGACTGTAATGATTAACAGAGTTTACAGTTGTTTCGCCGCCCCGGAAGGACCCGCACATGGCGCGACGATCGGCCGGGCCCATGCCCCGCCTCCCCCGCATCAGACTGACCTCCGCGCTCGCTGCGGCCCTGCTCGCCGTGCCGACCGGCCTGGTCGTCGGGGCCACGCCCGTGATGGCCGCCGCAACAGGCGCCATCACCGGGTACGGCGGCAAGTGCGTCGACGTGGCCACCGCGAGCTCGGCCAACAACACCCCCGTCCAACTCTTCACCTGCAACGGCTCCACCGCGCAACAGTGGACGGTGGCCGACGACGGCACGATCCGGGCGCTGGGCAAGTGCCTGGACATCGCCGCCGCCAGCACCGCCAACGGCGCCCGGGTGCAGATCTACGACTGCAACGGCACCGGGGCGCAGCAGTGGTCGTCGAGCGCCGGGCAACTCGTCAACCCGACCTCGGGCAAGTGTGTCGACGCGACAGGGACCAGCTCGGCCGACGGCACCCCGCTGCAGATCTGGACCTGCACCGGCACTGCCAACCAGGCCTGGGTGCTGCCCACCGGCGGCACCACCCCGCCGCCCTCGGGAGGTTTCACCCACCCCGGCGTGCTGGTCAGCCGGGGCCAGCTCGACTTCGTCCGCGGTCGGGTGCAGGCCGGCGCGCAGCCCTGGGCGGCCTCCTACAGCCAGATGATGAGCAGCCGGTACGCCTCGCTGTCGCGTACCCCGGCACCCCGTTCGGTGGTCGAGTGCGGTTCCTACTCCAACCCGAACAACGGCTGCACCGAGGAGCGGGAGGACGCCATCGCGGCGTACACCGACGCGCTCGCCTGGTACTTCACCGGCGACGCCCGGTACGCGCAGAAGTCGATCCAGATCATGGACGCCTGGTCGGCCACCATCACCGCCCACACCGGCAGCAACGCCCCGTTGCAGACCGGCTGGGCGGCCTCGGTCTGGCCCCGGGCCGCAGAGATCATCAAGTACACGTACACGAGCTGGCCCAACGCGAACCGCTTCGCCACCATGCTGCGCAACGTCTACCTGCCGATGGTGCGCAACGGGTCGAACAGCAACGGCAACTGGGAACTGACCATGATGGAGGCCACCGTCGGCATCGCGGTCTTCCTGGAGGACCGGGCCGTGTACGACGCGGCGACCACCCGGTTCCTCAACCGCGCCCGGGCCTTCGTCTACCTGCCCAGCGACGGCGCGTTGCCGTACACGATGCCCGGCAGCGGTCTGGACACCAGCGCGGAGATCATCGGCTACTGGCAGGGCCAGTCCACCTTCGTCGCCGGCCTCGCCCAGGAGACCTGCCGCGACTTCGTCCACACCGGGTACGGGATCTCCGCCATCTCGCACGTCGCGGAGACCTCCCGAATCCAGGGGCGGGACCTGTACCCACAGGTCGGTGAGCGACTGCGGCAGGCGCTCGGCTTCCACTCGCGCTACCAGCTCGGGGAGGCGCCGCCCTCCTGGCTCTGCGGCGGCAGCCTCACCCGGGGCCTCGGCCCGATCACCGAGGTCGGGTTCAACGCGATGAGCACCAGGTTGGGCAACATCATGACCAACACGCAGACCCTCACGCTGCAACAACGCCCCGCCGGCACCAACAACCTCTTCATCGCCTGGGAGACGCTCACCCACGCCAGCAACCCCAACTGAGCAGGCCGTCGTGGGGCGGCGCGAACGTGCGGCGCCACCCCACGACGGTGCTCAGTTGTCGGACCCCAGCGCCACCACCGGGCTGACCCGCGACGCCCGACGGGCCGGAAGCACCCCGGCCAGCGCGGTCAACCCGACAAGCACCACGAACAGCCCGGCGAGCGGCAGCAGCGGCGCGGTCAGCGGTGCCTCGATCCCGAGGGTCTGGACCGCCAACCAGGCGTACGGGATGCCGAGCACCAGGCCGATGGTCGCGCCGATCACCCCGTACAGGCCGGACTCGACGGTCAGCATGGTGCGCAGGCCCGTCCGGGACAGCCCGATCGCCCGGAGCAACCCGGACTCGCGGACCCGCTCCACCACCGACAGCGCGGTCGTGGAGCCCACGCCGACGACTGCGATCAGCACGGTCAGGCCGACCAGACCGACAGCGATCCGGACCAGGTCGCGCACCAGCGCGTCGTTGCGGTCCCGTTCGTCAGCGAGCACCGCGAGACCCACCCCGTCGCTGCCCCCGATCGCCTGCCGCAGCGCCCGCACACCGGCGGTGCGACCGTCCTCGCCGGCCCCGGCCGCGTCGGCGAGCAGACCGGTGTACGCGGCCGGCACGCCGAGCCGGTCCAGGTCGGCCGGATCGGCGAGGATGCCCGCGTGCAGCGGCCCGTCACCGGGCAGGACCGCGGCGACCCGCACGTCGACAGTGCGGGTGGCGACGGCGAGTGTCACAGTGTCGCCGGCCCGCAGACCCGCGTCCCACGCGACCCAACTGTTCAGCACGATCCGGCCGGGGCCACGATCGGTCAGGCTGCCCTGGGCCACGTCCAGGTCACCGGTGCTCGGCAACGACGCCAGGTCCAGGTCGCTCGTCGGGTACCCGGACTCGACGTCACCGAGCTTGTCGGCGCCGTGCAGCAGCGTGGCGTCGTCGACCCTCCGGTACGGCACCACCCTCGCGAGCGCGCCGCGTGCCGCCTCGGCCCGGGTCACCACTGCCGGCGGCAGTGTTCCACCGTTCGTGGTGACCTCGAAGTCGGTCGGGGCCGAGAGCGCCATCTCGCGGTCGGCGAGGATCTGCAACGACGCGCCGCCGATGACCACCCCGGAGATCAGGGTCACGCCGAGCGCGACCACGACGGAGACCGCGGCGGCCCGGCGCGGCGTCCCGCCGACTCCGCCCACTGACATGCGCCCGAGCGGCCCGAGCTGACGCAGCGGCCAACCCACCACCGCCAGCACCGGACGCACCAGCAGCGGCCCGAGGGCCACCAGCGCGAGGAACGCCAGCGCGCCGGACCCGACCAGCAGGAGCACCGGCATCGACGGGTCGTAGTTCCCGTGGTCCGGCTTCGGCAACCGGCTGATAGTCCCGACGGCCGCCAGGATCGCACCGACGGCCAGGAGCAGCCCGATGACCAGACGCGACACCCCGATGCCGCGCCGGCCGGCGGTGACACTCGCCGCCCGCAGTGCCTCCAGCGGGGCGACCCGGGCGGCGGAGAGCGCCGGTGCCAAAACGGCCAGCACGGTGATCACGACGGCGCCGATCACCACAGTGACCGCCGTGGCCAGTGGCAGGCCCGGCGAGGAGACCTCGTGGCCGGTGGCGCGCAGGATCGCCGGCAGCGCGTATCCGAGGGTGAGAGCGCCGGCGACCCCGACGACGCCGGCGACGAGCCCGGTGAGGGCTCCCTCGGCGGTCATCGCCGCCACCAGTGTGCCCCGACCGGCGCCGACCGCCCGCAGCAGCGCGAGTTGCCGCATCCGCTGGGCGAAGACGATGCGGAAGGTCGAGGTGACCACCAGCGCCGCCGCGACGACCGCGATGGAGACGAACATGCCGACCAGGACGAAGAGTTTCCCGACCTGCTGGGCCACCGCCTCGGCCTCGGCCTCGCGCACCTCGGCGCCGGAGCGGATCGGCTGGCCGGCGACCACCGCGGACACCCGTTGGCGTACCGCGTCGGCCGAAGCGCCGGGGGTCACCCGCAGGTCGACGCGCTCCACTGTCGTCAGGCGCGCCCAGGCGATCACGGCGCTCTCCGGGGCGTACGCGTCGTAGCCGGCGTCGGCGTCGGTCTCCACCAGGCCGGTCACGGTGAGCGGCGCGGGCGTGGTGAGTTCACCGCCGGCGCCGGTCGTGGTGGTGCCGACCGACAGCCCGAGCCGTTCGGCAGTGCGCGGCGTGATCGCGATCTCGCCGGGCCTTTCGGGGTAACTGCCCTCGATCACCCGGACCGTGCTCAGCGGGCCGGTGCCCGGATCGGCGTGGAGGTTGAGGTACCCCTCACCGATGGAGACCCCGGTCGACACCCGGGCCACCGCCTCGGCCACACCGGGCACGGCCCGGATCTGCCGCACGTCCGTCACCGTGGGTGGCGGCACGTCGACTTTCCCGATCACCAGGTCGGTGACGGCCGGGGTGCCGCTGAGGTTGTCCCGCACTGTGCGTTCGGTGATCTGCAGCACCAGCACGGTGCCGAAGACGACGAACGACGCGACCAGGATCGCCAGGCCGGTCAGGATCAGCCGGCCGGGCCGCCGGGCGGCGGCGGTCGTCTGGGTACGCAGCACTGTCGCTCTCATGCGCGGGCCGCCAGGTCACGCAGGGCGTCGGTGACCGACACCTGGTCCGGCTTGTCGATCTCGCCGGCCAACCGCCCGTCGGCGAGCAGCACCACCCGGTCGGCGTACGCGGCGGCGATCGGGTCGTGCGTGACCATCACGACGGTCTGACCGAGGTCGCGTACCGAGTCGCGCAGGATGGTGAGCACCTCCGCGCCGGAGCGGGAGTCGAGGTTACCGGTCGGCTCGTCGGCGAAGACGACCTCGGGCCGTGCCACGAGCGCCCTTGCCATCGCCACCCGCTGCTGCTGACCGCCGGACAGCTCGCTGGGGCGGTGGTTGAGGCGGTCGCCGAGGCCCAGCACCCGCACGAGGTGCGCGAGGAGTTCAGCGTCGGGCTGCCGACCGGCGAGGTCGAGTGGCAGGGTGATGTTCTGCGCGGCGGTGAGCTGCGGCAGCAGGTTGAACGACTGGAAGACGAACCCGATCCGCTCTCGGCGAACCCGGGTCAGCGTCCGGTCCGACTGGCCGGTCAGGTCCGTGCCGCTGAGCAGGACGCGACCGGAGGTGGCCGTGTCGAGGCCGGCGAGGCAGTGCATCAGGGTCGACTTGCCGGACCCGGACGCGCCCATGATCGCGGTGAACTCGGCCCGGCCGAAGCCGACCGAGACCCCGTCCAGGGCACGGACGGCGGTGTCGCCGCTGCCGTACACCTTCACCAGGTCGACCGCGGCGACCGCGGCGTGGCTGGTCTGCGGCGGGGCATGGGTTGTCATCGTTCCTCCAGTGGCTGCGTGGTGACCCGGGAAGCGTCGCCGCCGCCGGCCGGTGGGCACATCGGCCCGGGGCCGGGTGTCGCCGGTGCCGGGTCTGCCTTTTGGCCGATCCGCCACGTCCCTCCGGCTGGCTACGCTGGGTCACCATGAGCACGCCGGATCTTCGACGCTGGTGGGTACGCCTGGCCCAGGCCGCCGGGTTGGTGGCCATGGGGCTGCTCGTCCTCTTCGATCTACGGTTCGGCACACCGCAGAGCCTGGCCGCTCTCGTGCTCCTGCTGGTGCGGATGGGGCTGGCGGTGGCAACGGTGCCGCTCTGGCTGCCGGTGCACCGGTTGGGTTCGCGGCTGCTGCCGCTGGCCGCGCTGGTGCTCGCCTGCGCGTCACTGGCCGTGACGGCGGCTGTCGTGGTCGTCTTCGACGGCAGTTATCTGATCAGCGGCAGTTGGGGGCTCGCCGAGTCGGCCGGGCTGATCGGGGTGGTCTTCGTGGTGGCCCGCTGGGGCGCGCCGCGGCTCGCCCCGTGGGCGGCGGCGGCCGCCGGGCTCGCCGTGGCCGCGTTGCCGCTGCGCGTCGGCGCCGAGAGCCTGTTGGTGATCTTCGGTCTGCTCCAGGTGCTCGCCGCTGCCGGCGCCGCCGGAGTGGGGATCTACCTGCGCATCATGGCGGCCGGCCGGGAGCGGGCCATCGCACTGGTGCGGGCCGAGCAGCGGGCCGAGTTCGCCCGGGATCTGCACGACTTCATCGCCCACCATGTCACCGGCATCGTGGTGCAGGCACAGGGTGCCCGGTTCGTCGCCGAACAGGACCCGCAACGGGTGATCGTCGCCCTGGCGCAGATCGAGCGGGCCGGCGCGGAGACGATGGCCTCGATGCGGCGGATGGTCGGGATCCTGCGCAACCCGGACGCCCCGCCGGACGCCCCGCTGGCGCCACTGGCCGGGGTGACCGAGTTGGAGCCGCTGCTGAACGGATTCAACGGCGCGGCGAACGCGCCGGCGCTGCTGCACGTCGACGGCGACCTGGACGGACTGCCGGTGGAGGTCTCCACGTCGGCGTACCGGGTGGTCATGGAAGGGCTCACCAACACCCGCCAGCACGCGCCGGACGCCCGATCCGTCGACGTCGCCGTGCGGCGTACCCCGGACTGGTTGCTGATCCGGGTCGCCGACGACGGCACGTCGCCGCGTACGGCGTCGGCCCGCGGGCACGGTTTCGGTCTGATCGGCCTCACCGAGCGGGTACGCGCCCTCGGTGGCACGATCACCGCCGGGCCGGGCGTCGCCGGTGGCTGGGTGCTCGACGCGGCGTTCCCACTCCAGGTGGCGGTGACGCGGTGATCCGGGTGCTGATCGCCGATGACCAGGCCATGGTCCGGACCGGTTTCGGCATGATCATCGGCGCCCAGTCGGACCTGGAGGTGGTCGGCGAGGCCGCCGACGGCGTCCAGGCCGTCGAACTGGCGCGACGACTGCGTCCGGACGTGGTGCTGCTGGACATCCGGATGCCCCGCCTCGACGGTCTCGAGGCACTGCGGCTGCTCGCGGGGCCGGGCGTCGCCGACCCGATCCGGGTGGTCGTCGTGACGACCTTCGACCTCGACGAGTACGTGCACACCGCGCTCTCCAACGGCGCCTGCGGCTTCCTGCTCAAGGATTCCGGCCCGGCACTGCTGGTGGAGGCGGTCCGCGCGGCCGTGTCCGGCGACGCGCTGATCAGTCCATCGATCACGGTACGGCTGTTGGCGCACCTCAGTTCGCCCGCTCCGGCGCGCGACGACGGAGGCCTGTCGCCACGGGAACTCGACGTGGTGAAGCTCGTCGCCCGGGGTCTGACCAACGCCGAGATCGCTACCCGACTCTTCATCGCCGTGGGCACTGTCAAGACGCACCTGGCGAGCGTGCAGATGAAACTCGCCGCCCGCAACCGGGTGGAGATCGCCGCCTGGGCCTGGGAACGCCGTCTCGTCGGCTGACGGGACAACGCCGCGACCACCGCCGACATATCATCGTCATCAGTCGATGACTGGTCCGCTGCGGTCACCGAAGGCGAGGCGATCAACAATGCGCGATCATCCGAGGCGCGGCGTCCGGTCCAGGGCCGCCGCACTGGCCGCCTGCACGCTCACCACACTCCTGGTGGCGATGGGCACGACCCCGGCGTACGCCGCTGCCGACGACACCGAGCGCCCCACCGCCCCCGGCCCGATCACTGTCGTCGCCGTCGACACCACCTGGGTCGAGTTGACCTGGGCCGCCTCGACCGACAACGTGGGCGTGGTCCGTTACCCGGTCTCCGCGCGGTTCGAGGACAACGGCCTGACCTGGTCGACCGACACCAACAGCATTCGGGTCACCGGCCTGCGGCCGTCGCGCACCTACACCTTCTACGTGACGGCGGTGGACGCGGCCGGCAACACCTCACCGTCGACCGCACCCCTGCGGTTGACCATGCCCCCGGGGGACGACCAACCGCCGGGCGCGCCCGGTCAGCCGGTGGCGAGCGACGTCACCGCCACGGGGGTCCGGCTGCGCTGGGCGCCCTCGGTGGAGAACGGGGCGGTCGAACGGTACGAGGTGTTCCGGGTGGATGCCGGCGGCGCTCTCACCCTGGTCCGCGACGTTTCCCAGTACCCGCCCAACAACAGTGCCCAGATCAGCGGGTTGACGCCGAACACCACGTACACCTTCGTGGTGCGCGCCCGCGACGAGGTCGGGCTCCTGTCCCCACTGTCCGCGCCGACCACCGTCACCACCCTGCCACCACCGCCGAGCTGCACGGTCCGGTCCGTCGTGGGGCAGTGGTCGGACGGCTTCGTGGCGGGCCTGACCATCACGAACACCGGCACCACAGCGGTCAACGGGTGGACGATGACGTGGCGGTTCTGGGCCAGCCAGCAGGTCCACGGCATCTGGGGCGCGAAGGTCGTCGACCGTCTCAACAACAGCTACCTGCGGGTGGGCGACACCGCTCGCAACGCGATGATCCCGGCCGGCGGCAGCGTCTCGCTGGGGCTCGTCGCCTCCGGCACGCAACTGCCGGAGGAGGTCACGCTGAACGGTGGCCTCTGCGTGGTGGCGGACGAATAACGCTCGGCTCCGGGGTCTGGCGCCAGTCGCGACATCTTGCGACGCTATCGGTTGTGTATGACTACGACCTGTTGGTGCTGGGCTCCGGACCCAGCGGTCAGAAGGCCGCGATCGCTGCCGCCAAGCTCGGCAGGCGGGTCGGCATCGTGGACCGCCGCGACATGATCGGTGGGGTGTGCATCAACACCGGCACCGTCCCCTCCAAGACGCTGCGCGAGGCCGTTCTCTATCTGACCGGGCTGAGCCAGCGGGACCTCTACGGCAGCAGCTACCGGGTCAAGGACGAGATCACGGTCAGTGACCTGACGGCCCGCACCCAGCACGTGATCACCCGGCAGACCGACGTCATCCGCAACCAACTGGCTCGTAACCGGGTCTCGATGATCACCGGCACCGGCCGTTTCGGGGACGCGCACTCGATCTGGGTCGACAACGGCTCCGGCCACGAGTCGAAGGTGACCTTCGACAAGGCCATCATTGCCGCGGGCACCCGCCCGGCCCGCCCGGACAGCGTCGACTTCGACGACCGGACGATCGTGGACTCCGACGGCGTCATCAACCTTCAGGCCGTCCCCCGCAGCATGGTCGTGGTCGGCGCCGGCGTGATCGGCATGGAGTACGCGTCGATGTTCGCCGCACTCGGCACCAAGGTGACGGTGGTGGAACGCCGCGAGCGGATGTTGGATTTCTGCGACGACGAGGTCGTCGAGTCACTCAAGTACCACCTGCGCGACCTGTCCGTGGCGTTCCGCTTCGGTGAGGAGGTCGCCGCCGTGGAGAAGCACCAGACGGCGGCGCTGTGCATCCTCAAGAGCGGCAAGAAGATCGTCGCGGACACGGTGATGTACTCGGCCGGGCGGCAGGGGCAGACCGACGACCTGGCGTTGGAGGCGGCCGGGCTGGAGGCGGACCGACGTGGCCGGATCACCGTGGACACCAACTACCGCACCACAGTGGAGAACATCTACGCCGTCGGCGACGTGATCGGCTTTCCCGCGCTCGCGTCCACCTCGATGGAGCAGGGTCGGCTGGCCGCGCAACACGCCTGCGGTGAGCCGATCCGCGAGATGCCCGGCCTGCAACCGATCGGCATCTACACGATTCCGGAGATCAGCTTCGTCGGGCAGACCGAGGCTCAGCTGACCGAGAGCTCGACACCGTTCGAGGTGGGCGTCGCCAGGTACCGGGAGCTGGCCCGGGGCCAGATCGTCGGTGATTCGTACGGCATGCTCAAGCTGCTCGTCTCCCCCGATGACGGCCGACTGCTCGGGGTGCACGTGTTCGGCACGGCCGCCACCGAGATCGTCCACATCGGGCAGGCGGTGATGGGCTGCGGCGGCACCATCGACTACCTGATCGACGCGGTGTTCAACTACCCGACGCTCGCCGAGGCGTACAAGGTCGCCGCCCTGGACGCGTCAAACAAGATCCGCAACATCACCCGCATCGACGGCTAGCGGGCAGGCGCTCAGCTCCCGGAGCTGACCGCCTGCGCTGTGGTGGCCGCCTGGTCGGGATCAGTGGGGTGCGTCGCGTCTTCACCCTGCGCCTCACTCCCGAGGCCGGCGAGCGCGCTCATCGCATCCGCGTAGCCCATCTCCTCGAGCACTGCCAGTTTCGACCTGTCGGTCTCCAACCGGTGCCCGAGCCGACTCTGGTCGAGCGGCGCGATTCTGACGAGCCGAACACCCCCGACCTGGGTCGCGTCCATGAGGTCCTCCACCGCCGCCCCCAGCGGATTTCGCGTAAGGAGAAGGTGTCGGATCTGCGGAGGAAGCACCGGTAGGAGCTGCACCACAAGGGACTCCCGACCCTCCAACTCGCGCCCGAGATTGGACTTGGCAACGCTCGATATGGCGATCAGCGTCTGGGGATTCTTCCGAAGAGCTCGGAGCGCAGGCAGTGGATCGGTGATCCCGCCATCGAGGTAACGGCGTCCGCCGATGCGGACCCTGGGTGGGTAGAGGATTGGAACGGCCATGGTCCCGACGAGGGCCTGGTACACCTCGTCAGCTGTTCGCGCGGAGGAAAGGTCGAGATAGAACGCGGTCCCGCTTTTGGCATCCGTCAGTGCCACTTCGAAGGTGAACCCTCCATCACCGAAGGTTTCCGGCGCGACGTGGGTCACCTTCACTATGACGTCCACGAGATGATTGACGTCGACGATGCGCCGAAGCCGCCACAGATTGATGAATCGGTTACCCTGTAACTCCCGCAGGAGCAGGTCCCCCATCTCGGCCACCGACAACCCCTCGGGCGTGGCGATTTTGGCAGCCAGAACGGCTCCGGCGACACAACCGGCGCTCGTGGCATGGATCGAGCGCACCTCAGGCGCCAGGCCCTTGTCGACCAGAGCGCGAACCGCGCCGAGACAGTAGATGGATCGCATGGCTCCGCCCTGGATCGCGACTGAGATCACCCTGCACTCCTTTGGCCTGACATCGCAGGATCACGATGATGTGAAGTATTTGACGACTTGGATCACAATTGCGGACAGCGGACCCAGGATCGAGAGCGCCGCGGCAACCAGCCACCGTTGCCGTATGGGCGTGGCAGGTATCTTCGAGATATGTTCCAGCTTCTGATAGGAAACGAGCAGCGCCAGCAGTCCCTCCGTGTCGCTCCTCGTGCTCAACGCGGCGATATCCTCGGCGACACTCTCGGTCTGTGCCTGCTTGTCGCGTCGAACCTGTCGCCGGAAATTGCCGTTGACAGCCGAAAAGACATAGAGAACGATCCCGATGAAGATCGCCAGGATGGCGGCAGTGGCGATGGTTCCCATGGCGGGCTCGAGAAAGAACGACAGCGCCCACGCGCTGAGCATCGTACATAGTGCGCCAGCCTGCATGTTGGTGATCAGTTGGCGCAGTCGCAGCCAACCGAAGAACCCGTCGGGATTCACCATGTTGGCGCGAAACTGGTAGTCGTTCTTGAGCCGTTTCAGGAAGGCGACATACGTGAGGCCCACCACCGCCTCGATATACACCATGTAGATGCCGATGGCCCCGAAGACGACCCACAGAATTCCACCAGCCCGCAACGGGCTCAGGCTGGCCCACCAGTTTTCGTAGAGACCTGGGACAAGAAACGAGAAAAGCTCGGACTGCAGGCCCAGGTTCGTCAGGGTGGTGAAACCCAATGCCAGTATGAGCGCGATCGGCGACAACTTGCCCCAGCGCTGCAGCCGTTGGTTCACGGCATTGACCGCGCCCGTGAGAGCGCGCCTGCCGGCCTCGTTGTACTTGATGCAGCCGCTTGCTTCCATGTCCGAGTGCAGACGAGATGCGCCCTGATAGAGCGCGTAGACGAGCAACACCGAAGCCACGATCGTGAACGTGAGGACGATCGATGGATAGTCGCGTAGGTAGGGCATCCCGTTGTACGGATTGTCGGACTCTGCCCTGATCACGAAGTTCCAGACATCCACCCAGAACGGGTCGGCGGTCTTCGCCTGCAGGAAGAGGCCCGAGGCCCCGGCCGCCCAGATCACGGTCAGCGCGGCGACGACTCCGACGATTGCCGCTGCCCAACCCTGACTGACCTTCCCGGCGTGCAGGCGCCCCAGGAAGAGCGGATCCACCGCGAACGGCTCCAGATCGGGAATTCGTTCTGGCGTTGCTTCCTCGACAGCGTGTTCGCCTTCGGCGGGCGTCCGCGGTGAAATTATCTTGTTCATCCCGCGCTTAGTCGAATCGTGGGACATATTCCTCACTCCCGAGAGTGGCCAGCGGCGTCGAGACCGAAGGGCGTTCCGGCCGCGAAAGGGCATGGATGAGCGACGCGTGCGAACGGATTGCGGCCAGCATGCCCTTGTGGGTTGGGACCTCAAGCCCCACATCGTTCAACTCGGCGCGTAATCGCCGGGTCGCGGATGGCAGTTCCAGGAAACTCAGGCTGGGTGCGAGGTGATGGACGACGTGGAAGTTGACTCCCCCGCAGAGCCACCACCAGAGACCTCTGCGGGTGCCCACGTCGCTGGTCCGGACAAGCTGGTTACACAGCGGCCATCGCCCCGACCAGGAGTTGTCGTCGACCACCGACAGCCTGGTGTTGTGCTGCACCTGCGTGATCAGGGACACCAGCGTGCCCGCCACCAGGTGGAAGGTCACGAACAGGCTGATCGCGGACCCGAACGACCGCACAAGGAACACCGGCGCCCAGACGACGATCGTCGGACAGTACTTGTCCACCAGGAACTGCCAGCCCGCTGTCGTCGCCCGCGATCCGTAGCGCTGTGCGTATCGCCGGTTGAGCCAGGGTTCCGTCGGCTTCAACATGTTGAGCGTGGCGAAAGGCAGCAAGAACCACATGTGAATGTGTTGACTCGAGTGCAGCACTCGCCACTTCTGCTCGGGCGTCACCCGACCGAAGGACCCGAATTGGATGTCCGGGTCAAGCTCGGGATCTCCCGGATACCGGTGATGAAGGCGTACGTGCTTGTAGACCCACCAGGTGGGACTGAATCCGACCGGGCTCGATCCCAGGCGCTGCAGTACGACCGCGACGAGGCGCGGGGTGCACGTGCTGCGGTGGACCGAGTCATGGAACCAGGACCCGAGCAGCGAAACCGTGGCAAGCGCGAACAATGTCACCGCGAGCAGGTTGTACGGGAATGGCAGGACCAAGCATCCCGCGTATCCGACGATCTGCGGCAACACGCGCGAACAAGCGTCAAGGAGCATGCGTCGGCGTGCCGGGCGTTGCCGGCGAGCCAATTCGCCGGCCCGAAACTTTCTCAGACGCGCCTCAAGGAAGTCCAGTGTTCCCGTGTGCTGCGTCCCGCCGACGCGCATCGACTCCACCACCACAGTCTGCGCCGCCCCCCACTGCGACTCCGGCCGCCTGAGCGCTGGAGTCCGAGTGCCCCTAGTATTGATGTTGACGGCTGCGGGGTGATTTGGATCGCGGAGTTTCTTGCCCCAACCGTCACTAAAGACAGCCATGATCGGGGAGGGGTTGCTCCCGGTCGATTCGGCATCGTACCGGGACTACACCGGATGCGGCTGCACCCGAACAGCGTTCCTTAAGGCGAATACCGCGAGTGTCGTTGATCCGACTCTTACCACGTGTCGCAGGAAAGACACCGTCAGGTGGTATCCAATGCTGCGGGCCTTTCCGCCGGGGATGCCGCCGACTGACCAACACCGTCGGCCGGTGCCGAACCGGCCGGTGCAGAGGCTCTCGAGCACGCCTCCACACCGGCCGGTCAGGGCTCAGCGGGCCGAGCAGGTGGGGCTGAGGCTGCCGGCGGTGCCGTTGGCCTGGAAGCCGTACTCGGTGGACTGTCCGGCACCGACCTGGCCGTTGTACGCCACGTTCGTCCAGTTCGTCGTGCCCGTGTTACCGCTGCGGTTGGCGTTCCACGCGTTGGTGACCGTCGCGCCGGACGGCAGACCGATCGTGACGGTCCAACCGCTGATGGCGGACGAGCCGGCCGTCACCTTCACCGTGGCCACGAAGCCACCCGTCCACTGGTTGAGTGACACCGTCGCCGTGCAGCCGCCAGCACCCGGAGGCGGAGTCGTGGGCGGGTCGGTCGGCGGGTCGGTCGGCGGGTCGGTCGGCGGGTCGGTGGGCGTGGTGCCGTTGTTCAACGCGGCGAGCACCGCGTCGTACGCGGGCTTCTTCGAGCCGTTGCTGTTGAACAGCAACGGGGTCTGCGAGGACCGCCACGAGTCGCTGTCCCGGATGCCCCAGACGGTGATGCCGTTGCAGCGGGCCACTGCCAGGCAGTCCTCGACGACGCTGCGGTAGGTGTTGGCCGACGCGCCCTGGATGTCCAGTTCGGTGATCTGGACGTCCACGCCGAGCGCCGCGAAGCTCGACAGGGTGGTGCGGTAGTTGCTCACGTACGGGGAGTCGTTGTTGAAGTGCGACTGGAAGCCGACGCAGTCGATCGGCACGCCCCGAGCCTTGAAGTCGCGCACCATGTTGTAGACGCCCTGGGTCTTGGCGTGCGTCCAGTTGTCGGTGTTGTAGTCGTTGTAGCAGAGCTTCGCGCCCGGATCCGCTGCCCGCGCCGCCCGGAACGCCGCCTCGATCCAGTCGTTGCCGGTGCGCTGGAGGTTGGAGTCGCGACGACCTCCGGAGCTGCCGTCGGCGAACGCCTCGTTCACCACGTCCCAGGCCACCACCTGACCGCGGAAGTGGGTGGCCACCTGCGTCACGTGGTTGAGCATCGCCTGCCGCAGCGCGCTGCCGCTCATGCTCTCCATCCAGCCCGGCTGCTGCGAGTGCCAGGCCAGCGTGTGACCCCGCACGCTCATCCCGCGGCTGCGTGCGTGGTTGACGATCTGGTCCGCCGCGCCGTAGCTGAACTGACCCTGCTGCGGCTCGGTGGCGTTCATCTTCATTTCGTTCTCGGCCGTCACCATGTTGAACTCACGGTTCAAGATCGTGGTGTACGCGCTGTCGGAGAGCTTGAACCCGGCCACCGCCGTACCGAAGTAGCGGCCCTTCTCGGCGGCGGACGCGCCGAGCGTCGTCCCGGCGGCGGCCGGCGCCGTCAGGAACAGCGCCATGCCGGCGACGAGGGCGCCCGCGCCGGTCAGCGCGATGGCGGCTCTCGATGCCGCCTTCCATCTCGTGTTTCTCATCGGGTGACTCCTTCTCAGGTGATGGGGGGTGGATCAGGACACCGAACAGGCGGCACCGTTGAGGGCGAACGACGTGGGCTTGCCGGTGCCTCCCTCGTGCGTGGCCTGGAAGCCGATCTCGACCGTCGCGTTCGGGGCGATCGTGGTGTTGTAGGAGACGTTGCGGGCGGTCACCGCGCCGCTCGCCGGGGCGTACTGGGCGTTCCAGCCGCTGGTGATGCGCTGCCCGGTGGGCAGCGTGAAGGTCAGCGCCCAGCCGTTCACGGCGGTGGCACCGGTGTTGGTGATGGCCACGCTCGCGGTGAGACCGCTGTTCCAGGCGTTGACCGTGTAACCGACCCGGCAGGCGCCCTCGGTCGGCGGTGGGGTGGTCGGGGGTGGGGTGGTCGGGGGTGGCGTCGTCGGCGGCGGAGTGGTCGGCGGTGGGGTCGTCGGCGGCGCGGTGCCGTCCAGCCCGAAGAAGCGGATCACCTGCGCGGCGTCGACGGGCACGTTGTGCGTGACACCCTGCATGCTGATCGCCTCGACCGGCGCCATCGGGCCGCTGCTGCCGTACCGGGTGCGGGTGTAGCCGGACTGCGGGGAGTCGGTGTACGTCGGCGTCTGGCTCAGCCCGTGCACGTTCGTCCACTGCTTGACCTGCTCGCCGAAGTTCGGGTAGCGAAGCGTGTCGTCGTTGGTGCCGTGCCAGATCTGCATCCGGGGTCGCTGGCCGGTGTAACCGGGGTACGCCTCCCGGACCAGGTCACCCCACTGTTGCGCGGTCCGGATGAGTTGCCCGTTGGCGCACTGGCTGTTCCACTCCGAGGTACCGCCGGTGGCGAAGCAGGCGAACGGCACCCCGGCGAACGACGCTCCGGCCGCGAACACGTCCGGGTAGACGCCCAGCATGACGTTCGTCATCATCGCGCCGGACGAGGTGCCGGTGGCGAAGATCCGCGCGGGGTCGGCGGAGTAGCGCTGCCGCACGTAGTCGACCATCGACATGAGCCCGACCGGGTCGCTGCCGCCGCCACGGCGTAACGCCTGCGGCGAGTAGACGTCCCAGCACTTGCTGCTGCGGGTGGCCGACGGGTAGATCACGATGAACCCGTACCGGTCCGCGAGGGAGGCGTACTGGGTGCCCGAGTGGAACGCGGGGCCCGTCCCGGTGCAGTAGTGCATGGCCAGGAGGATCGCCGGTCGGGCCGCCACCCGGTCCGGGACGTACAGGTGCATCTGCAGGTTGGTGGGGTTGGTGCCGAAGTTGGTCACCTGCGTGAGCGTCGCCGCCGACGCGGGGGTGGCGAACGTCAGCGCGGCGGCGGCAAGCGTCACGGCAGCCATGACGACGCCAAGCATTCTGGTCTTCAGTGTCATCGTCGCGATCCCTTACGAAGAAGGCGCGTGGAAGGGGACTCAAGTCGAGGACTGCCCTTCGCCCGACCTTGACCGCGGCTCGCGTGACCATGCCAGCTTCGATCGATCGCACTCGATTGTCAAGGTTTCCGGAAACCTTCCGGCGCAACGATTTCGGTGGTCACCTGCGGCGCGATTGGTATCGGCGAACGTCATCAGCGGCGATGGGCCGTGAGAAATTATCGGGAGGTTTTCGGACCCCGCCAGCGCGGTGCGAGGGGCGACCCGACCGGACGGCCGGGTCGCTCTCGCCCCGGTTCAGTGGATGTCCCGTCCTCGCTCGTCCGGCACCCCGGAGGCGCGGAAGAAGTACGTGTTGATCTGGTCGCGCCACTCGGTGGCGCAGCGCACCTGCTCGTCGAGACGTTCGGCGACGCGCTCGTACACGCTCGGGTCGATCATGCCGGTCAACGCCTGCCACCTCCGACGCATCGCGGTCACCTCCTCGACCCCCGCGAAGTGGGTGTCGTAGATGTGCTGGATGACCGTCGAACCGCTGCGCAGCACATGCCCGTAGGGCACGTGGTGGAAGAACAGCAGCAGCTCGTCGGGGCAGCTCTCGGGTGACTCGTACACCTGCGCCCAGTACGGCGGATACTGCCCGGCGAAGCCGGTGCCCGACGCGCGGCTGCGGTCCACGCCCACGCCGTCGCGGTCGGCGAAGTGGTAGGTGCCCCACCTGGTGTACTCGTACCCGTCGACGTTGGGGCCGTAGTGGTCGCCGGGGTTGACCATGAAACCGACGCCCAGCGGGGCGGTGTAGCGCTCATAGGTACGCCACGAGTCGTCCATGATCTCGTGCAGGGTCCGCCGCACCAGCTCGGCGTCCGCGGTCGCCGACGGCGGGAAGGTCAGCGTGATCCACTCGTCGAGGATCGCCGTCGGGTCGCGCCGAGGGTCCCAGGCCAGCCGGCCGAACGTGTACAGGTTGGCCTGCGCCAACGGATGCCCGGTCCAGAAGACGTCGTCGCCGACGTTGGCGACGGCGACCAACCCGCCGCCGGCTGCCGCCTCCCCCGTGACCACGTCGGCGATCGTCCGGCCACCCGGCCCCCACGGGGCGAAGCGCAGCACCTCACTCCACCACGGGCCCAGGTGGCAGACGTGCCGCTGTTGGCCCGTGTACTCCTGGGTGACCTGCAACTCGACAGCCAGCCGGGTCGCCGGCATCGCGGCGAGCACCGGTGAGACCGGCTCGCGCGTCTGGAAGTCCACCGGGCCGAACTTCACCTGGACGACGACGTTGGTGCGGAACCGCCCGTCGAGCGGGACGAAGTGGTCGTACGCGGCCCGAGCCCGGTCGGTGGACCGGTCGCGCCAGTCCTGCTGATGGTTGTAGACGAACGCCCGCCAGTGCACCACTCCCCCGTGCGGGGCGAGCGCCTCGGCCAGCAGGTTCGCCCCGTCGGCGTGGTCGCGGCCGTACGTGAACGGGCCGGGTTGGCCCTCCGAGTCGGCCTTCACCAGGTAGCCGCCGAAGTCCGGGATGCGGTCGTACACCCGCCGGGTGGTCGCGGCCCACCAGGCCCGCACGGTCTCGTCGCGGGGGTCGGCGGTCGGCAGGCCACCGAGGACCACCGGCGCCGCGAAGCTGACCGCCAGGTGCACCCGGATGCCGTACGGACGCAGCGCGTCAGCGATCTCGGCCACGTCGCCGAGCCGTTCGGTGAGCAGCAGTGCCTCCGTCCGGGCCACGTTGACGTTGTTCACCGAGATCGCGTTGACCCCGCAGGAGGCGAGCAGCCGCCCGTACTCCCGTACCCGGGCCAGGTCGCCGCGCGGACGGCCGTCGCGCCAGAAGATCGAGCCGCCCGCGTACCCCCGTTCGACCTGGCCCATCACCGGGTGCACTGCCACGTTGTCCCAGTGGTTCAGCATGCGTCGGCGCAGCGCCGGGCGGTGCCGCTCCGGCGGGCGGGCCGGATCGAAGGCCGCCGCGCAGAGCCGGACCACGTGGAAGAGCCCATACAGCAGGCCGGCGGGTGCGTCGGCCAGCACCGCTGTCACGTCACCGGCCCGCGCCAACACGAAACCCTCGTCACCGAGTGACCCGCCGTCGCCCAGCTCGGCGAGGGCCGCCTCGCCGGCGGCGCGCGCCGCCTCCACCGACGGGTTCGGCAGTTCGGCGGCGTCGCGCAGGGCGAGCACCAGGTCGACGTCGACGTCCCAGGACGGGGAGTGCCACATCCGCCCGCCGTAGCGCGCGCAGGCGCGCGAGACCTCGTCGAGGACCGTGTCGACGAGAAGCCCTTCGCCGTGCAGGAGGATGCGGCGCGCGCCAAGTGAGCGGAACGCCTCCGGGGGCAGCCAGGCCGGGTGGACGCGTGGCCCGTCACCACGCATCGGCTCCTCGACGAACATCAACTGCTCCAACTCCACCGACTCTTCGGCGTTCATCTGTCCTCCTCCTCCAGCACGACAACCCCGTACGCCGGCAGCCGCAGGGCGGCGCCGGCCGCCGTACGGTCGCCGGTGAGCAGGTCGACGCCGCCGATCCGGGCGGTCACCTCGACCGGCTCGGCGCGGTGGTTGAGCAGAAACAGCAGCCGTGATCCGTCCGCCGCGACCCGGACGGCGGATTCCAGGTCAGGTACGTCCGGGTACGGCCCGAGCAGGTCGTGCCGGGCGAGGACCTGCCGCACCACCCAGGACACGCCGGCCTGGTCCAGGCCCGCTGCCACGTACCAGCCGTCGCCGTCGCCCAAGGGGTTGCGTGTCACCGCCGGGGTGCCCGCGTAGAAGTCGGCCTGGTAGGTGCCGACGACCTGGGCGCCCTGCGGGATCACCAGCTCGAACAGCAGTTGGGCGTCGACGTCGACCTGATCCGGCCCGTGGCCGAGGCGGACCGGGTTGACCACCTCCGGGCCGCGGGCGTCCCACTCGTCGACCCGGACACCCGTCAGCTGCCCGAGCGGGCCGGGCACGTCCATCAGGAATGCCTGGTTGTTCTCGTCCACCCGCCCGGACAGGTAGGTGGTCAACACCGATCCGCCGCGCGCCGCCACCGCCTCCAGCCGCTGCGGCAGGTCGCCCTTGAGCAGGTGCAGGGCCGGGGCCACGACCACGTCGTAGCGGGACAGGTCGGCGGTCACCGCGACGACGTCCACATCAACACCGGCGTCCCAGAGCGCCCGGTGGTAGGCGAGCACGACCTGCTGGTAGCGGACCAGCCGGGACGGGCCGTCGGACAGCTCCAACGCCCACCAGCTGTCCCAGTCGAACAGCAGCGCCACCCGGGCCGGCGTCCGCGCGCCGAGCGACGCCGGGCCGAGCCGTTCCAGTTCGGCGCCCAGCTCGGCGACCTCCCGGAACACCCGGGTGTCCGAGCGACCGGCATGGCCGATGACCGCTCCGTGGTATTTCTCGCTGGCCCCACGGGAGGCGCGAAGCTGGAAGAAGAGCACCGCGTCGGCCCCGTGTGCCACTGCCTGCCAGCTCCACAGCCGCATCAGACCGGGGCGCTTCAACGGGTTCACGTCGCGGCACGCGGTGAAGCTGGGGGTCTGTTCCATCAGCCAGAACGGCTGGCCGTCCTTGAGCCCGCGCATCAGGTCGTGGGTGAACGCCATCCGGGCCGCCGACCCGTCGTCGGGCGGGTAGTTGTCCCAGGAGACGAAGTCCAGGTGAGGGGCCCAGCGGTGGTAGTCGATCGGCCGGTACATGCCCATCAAGTTCGTGGTCACCGGCAGCGTCGGGCTGGATTCCCGGATGGCGGCCTTCTCGTCGCGGAAGTTGGTGAGCATCGCGTCGGAGGTGAACCGCAGGTAGTCCAGTGTGATGCCGGGGAACGCGGTGTGGTCCGGTCCGCGCCAGTGCTCGGTCAGCGCCGACGGTGGCTCGATCTCGTCCCAGTTCGTGAAGGTGTGCGACCAGCAGGTGGTGTACCAGGCCTGGTTCAGCTCGTCGAGGGTGCCGTAGCGGTGGCGCAGCCAGTCCCGGAAGCCGGCCGCGCAGAGCGCGCAGTAGCAGGCGCCGCCGTACTCGTTGCCGACGTGCCAGGCGAGCACCGCCGGGGTGTCGGCGTAGCGGCGGGCGACCCGGCGGGCCAGCTCCGTGGAGAGCCGGCGGAAGACCGGCGAGCTGGGGCAGGAGTTGTGTCGCTGCCCGAACCGGTGCTTGCGGCCCTCGAAGTCGGTGCGGGTCACCTCGGGGTACGCCTTCGCCAACCACGGCGGGTGTGCTCCGGTGCCGGTGGCCAGGCAGATCCCGCGTCCCTCGGCGCTGGCCCGCTCGACGATCCTGTCGAGCAGCGCGAAGTCGTAGGTGTGCTCGGCGGGCTGGGTGAGCGCCCAGTCGAACACGCCGAGGGTGACCAGATCGATGCGTGCGCTGTCGAAGAGGCGGTAGTCCTGCTTCCACACGTCCTCGGGCCACTGTTCCGGGTTGTAGTCGCCCCCGAAGGGCACCTTGGCGCTGACGGGCAGGCTCATCTGGTGAACTCCTTCCGGATCAGGTGGATCATCGGGTCGCCGATGCGCAGGTACGCCAGCACCGCGATCGACGCGAGCAGCATCAGCACCGCCTCGGAGAAGACCGCGGTGATCCCGGCCGCCGCGGCCAGCAGCAGGGCGTTGCCGACGGAGACGCCCGGGGTACGCACAAGGAAGTGCGCGGCCAGCCGGAGGACGTCGCGGGTGCGGAAGTCGAACAGCGAGGTGATCACCAGGGCGTTCGCCGCGCCGAGCGTCACGAACACGGCGATCAGCACCAGTGGCACCGCCCACCAGCCGGGTAGGCCGACCGCACCCCGGTACGCGAGGTTCACGGCGAGCACTGTCAGCCACAGCAGAGTCGGCACCCAGATGCGCAGCACCCCGGTCGCATTGGCCCGGTAGCCACGCCAGAACAGGGCCGCCGGGTGCAGGTCGGTCAGGTCGGTCCGCTGGTGGCGCAGGGCGTACAGGGCGGCGGAGAGGGCCGGGCCCACCGGTACCAGGAGGAGCGCGGCCAGCGGAAGATTGCTGGGGTCGCGTCCCAGCACCAGCAGCGGGAGCAGGGCTGGCACTGTGGTGAGCAGCAGGAGCATCTCGACCACGAGCAGGATGTAGACGCGAGAGGTGATCCGCGACAGTGGTCCGTCGCCGAACTGTCGCCAGGTCTGGGCCGCGCCACTCACTGTCGCTCCCTGTGCTCGGGGACGGGTCCGGTCGGGCGGCGACAGGCCACCCGACCGGACCTCCGCTGATCAGCCGTTGTTCTTCTGGAACCGCTCGTACGCCTTGTTGACCAGGTCGATGTACTGGTCGGAGTTCTTGGCCTTCAGCTCGGCCACGTACGCGTCCCACTCGCTGAGCGGACGCTGCCCCAGGGCGAACTTCAGGGTGTTCTGGGTGACGAAGTCCTTCAGCGGGGTTTCCCAGAGCGACACCTGCTCGCGTTCCTCGTCGGTCAACGGGGCCGGTGGAGGCACCACCCTCGGGGTACGCGCGTCCATCACCTTCTGGAACTCCAGTTCCTCCGGCGAGAAGAACCCACGGACCAGGTCGGGGGTGCCGCCGTAGGCGAAGACGCCGTTGTGGAAGCCGTAGTCCTTCTGCAGGTGCTTGGGCGCCTTCGGGTGGAGGCCGAGGAAGTCGATGCCGGGGTCGAGAGCGCGCTTGCCGGCGGCGTCCTTGGTGAAGGTGGTGCCCTCGACGCCCCAGCGGGCGAACTCCAGGCCGGTGTCCGAATACCACAACCAGTCGATGAACTGCATCATGGCGACGAAGTTCTTGCTCTCCCGGGCCTTCGTGGAGATCATGATGCCGTTCTCCAGCCGGGGGAACGGGTTGATCTCACCGGCCGGGCCGATCGGCAGCGGGATCTTGGCCATCTTCGCGTTCGGCAGGGTCTTGGCCAGGTCGGGGCGGTGGTTGTTGACGAGCGTTTGCGCGTTGCCGGTGACCACGAAGGACTTGCCGTTGGCGAGCTTCTGGCGGGCCTGGTCGTCGGTCTGGGTGAAGCTCTCCGGGTCGAGCAGGCCCTCGGCGACGAGCTTGTGCAGGTACGTGACCATCTGCTTGTACTGCTCGGACGAGCCGGTGTAACTGAACTTCTTCGCCGTCGGGTCCCAGGTGGCGTGCTGGTAGTCCCAGCCGGCCTGGGTGCCGTGGGCGGAGCCGAGGATGTTCAACAGGGCGCCGGTCGGGTTCGGCTTGCTGAACAGGTCGGAGTACGGGTAGACGTTCGGGTACTTCGCCTTCATCGCCTTGAGCACGGCGTACAGGTCGTCCCAGGTCTTCGGGGTCGGCAGGTTGAGTTCCTGCATGATGTCGGTGCGCACCAGCACCGTGTAGTCCTGCGTGGGCTTCTCGTGCAGGCCCGGCAGCAGGTAGAACTTACCGTCGGACTGCCGCAGGTTGTCGATCTCCGGCTTGAGGTTCCACTTGGCGATCTTGTCCTTGAGGTTGGGCATCAGGTCCAGGTAGTCGCTCACCGGGAGGATCGCCCCGGAGGACACGAACGCGTTCTCCTGCGGGTGGTACGTCTTCGGGATGATCAGCGGCGCGTCGCCGGCGCCGATCAGCAGGCTGCGCTTCTGCTCGTAGTCGCTCAGCGGTACGGCGATCGGCTCGATCGTGACGTTGGTCCGCTTGGTGAGCTCGGACCAGAACAGCCAGTCCTCCTTGAGCGGATAGAACGTGTGGTTGTTGTAGAGGGTGGAGAAGGAGAGCGCCTCGGTGGCCTTGAACTGGTCGCCGACGCCGTAGGTGGCCATCGCGCCGACCCGGTTCTCGGACAGGTCGGTCGACTCGCCGGGGTCCTCGGAACAGGCGGTGGCAAGGGAGAGCGCAAGCAGACCCGCTGTGGCAAGGGCCACGCGGCGCCACGTCCTGTGGAGCATGGCTCGTCCTTTCGGTGGTGGGGATTCGAAGGGGATTCGGTGCCATCACCCCTTGACCGCGCCGAGCATCACGCCGCGGACGAAGTACCGCTGGACGAAGGGGTAGATCGCCAGGATCGGCAGGGTGGTGAGCACGATCGTCACGGCCTGGAGGGTGGCTGCGGCCTGGACCTTGTCGGCGTCGGCCGCGGCCGACTCGGCGCTCGTAGCGCCGGCGATGAGGTTGCGGAGGTAGACGGTGACCGGCAGCAGATCCTGCCGGTCCAGGTAGAGGAACGCGGTGAACCACGAGTTCCAGAAGGAGACGGCGTAGAAGAGCACCATCGTCGCGATGATCGCCTTCGACAGCGGGAGCACGATCCGGCGCAGGATGCCGTACGTGTTCAGCCCGTCGACCGCCGCGGCCTCCTCCAGGTCGCTCGGCAGGCTCTCGAAGAACGCCTTCATCACCAGCAGGTTGAACACGCTGATGGCGTTGGGGATCACCACGGCCCAGATGGTGTTCTTCATGCCCAGGCTGGTGACCAGCACGTAGTTGGGGATCAGGCCACCGGAGAAGAACATGGTGAACAGTGCGACCCCGATGAGCACGCCGCGCCCCTTGAGCTGCGGCTTCGACAGCACGTAGGCGTAGCAGGTGGTCAGCACGATGGAGATGAGCGTGGCGACCACCGTGTACACCACTGTGTTGCGGTAGTTCGTCCAGAACATCGCGTCCGACATCAGCAGCTTGTAGGCGGTCAGGTCGAACCCGCGCGGCACTACCGTCACCTCGCCGGCGATGATGTACGCCTCTTCGCTGAGCGAGCGGGCCACGATGGTGAGGAACGGGTACAGCGTCACGACCACCACGCCGAGCAGGACGATCGTGTTGACCACCCGGAAGATCCGGTAACCGCGGCTGTCGTCCGGCCCGCGCGTCTTCGGGGCGTCGATCTTCGTACCGAGGGTCACCACAGGCTCGTCCCCACAGTGCGACGGGAGATGACGTTCGCCGACAGGACGAGGATCAGCCCGATCACCGCCTCGAAGAGACCGATGGCTGCCGCGTAGCTGAAGTTGCTCGACTGGAAGCCCATCCGGAACAGATAGGTGGACACCACGTCGGCGGTCGGGTACGTCAACGGGTTGTAGAGCAGCAGGATCTTCTCGAACCCGACCGCCAGGAAGCTGCCGATGTTGAGGATCAGCAGGGTCACCATCGTCGGGCGGATGCCGGGCAACGTCACGTGCCAGGTCTGCCGCAACCGGCCGGCGCCGTCGATCCGGGCGGCCTCGTACAGGTCCTCGTCGATAGTGGTGAGTGCGGCCAGGTAGAGGATCGTGCCCCACCCGACGGTCTGCCAGACCTCCGAGGAGACGTAGATGGTGCGGAACCACTCCGGTTTCTGCAGGAACGCCACCGGTTCGCCACCGAACAGGCTGACGAGTTGGTTGGCAGTGCCCTCGATCGAGGTCAACTGCATGACCATCGCCGCCACGATCACGATCGACAGGAAGTGCGGCAGGTAGGACACGGACTGGACGAATCGCTTGAAGCGGCGGGCCCGAACCTCGTTGAGCAGCAGTGCCAGCACGATCGGCAGCGGGAAACAGAACAGCAGGGTCAGCGTTCCGAGCACCAGGGTGTTGGTGAACACCTCCCAGAACGTCGGGTCGCTGAGGAACATCCGGAAGTAGCGCAGCCCGACCCAGTACTCACCGAAGATGCTGCCGCCCGGCTTGAACCGGCGGAAGGCGATGATGTTGCCGATCATCGGCAGGTACCGGAAGACCAGGAAGAACAGCAGCGGCAGGACGGCGAGGGAATAGAGCTGCCAGTCCCGGCGCAGTGCCTGCCGCCAACCGCGGCGGCGTCGAGGCGCGCGCGGGACGGGGCTCTGCGCCTGCTGCGGAGAACCCGGCAACGCCGGCGGTGGTGGCCGCAGGGTGGATGTCATCCGTGGCCTCCTATGCCGACTGTGAAACGGCCACGAGGGGCTCGACCCGCACCGACGTGACCAACTCCCGCTCGTCGCCGACCTGGCGCTCGGTGCCGACGAGCCGCAGCGGTAGGACGGCCGCCACGTCGCCGCTCGATCGGCCGAAGCGCAACTCGACGTCGCCGGGCTCGACGATCCGCCGGCCGGTCAGCCCGGTGAACGAGGCCACGTCGGCCGGTACGCCGAACGTCACCTGCGCCACCTCGCCGGGCCCCATCGGCAGCCGGGTGTAGCCGATCAGCCGCACCACCGGACGGGTGGTCTGCGCGACCGGGTCGTGCAGGTAGAGCTGCACGACCTCGACGCCGGCCCGTGCACCGGTGTTGGCGACGGTGATCCGTACCCGCACCTCGCCGTCGACCGGCCAGGCGGCCGGATCGTCGCGCGGCTCGACCACCGTCGCGTCGGACCACTCGAAGGTGGTGTAGCTCAGCCCGTGGCCGAACGGGTACGTCGGGGTCGGGTCGACCGAGGAGACCTTGTTGCGCCGACCGAGTGGCGGCGCGAGGTAGGTGCTCGGCAACCCTCCGGCATCCCGGGGAACGCTCACCGGCAACCGCCCCGAGGGGTTCACCGCGCCGGTGAGCACCTCGGCGAGTGCCTGCCCACCGAGCTGACCGAGGAAGAACGCCTGCACCACGGCCGCCGCTTCGTCGAACTCCGGGCCGAGCGCGTAGGGGCGACCGGTCATCAATACCAGGACCACCGGGGTGCCGGTGGCGAGGACGGCGCGGACGAGGTCGGCCTGCACGCCGGGCAGCCGCAGGTCGACGGCGTCGCAGCCCTCACCGGAGGTGCCCCGGCCGAACATTCCCGCCCGGTCGCCGACGGCCAGCACACACACGTCGGCGGCGGCGGCCGCGGCGACAGCGGCCGGGATACCGGAGGTGTCCTCGCCGGTCACGGTGCACCCTGGCTCGTGGCTGAGCAGTGGGACGCGTCGGGCCAACTCGTCGCGCAGTGTGGGGATGTCCAGGCCGAGCCCGAAGTCGCTGTGGTTGACGCCCACGTGGTTCGGGAACGAATAGCAGCCGAGCATTGCCATCGGGTCGTCGCCGAGCGGACCGACAAGGGCGACCCGGCTTCCCCCGGGCAGCGGGAGCACGCCCGTGTTGCGGAGCAGGACGACGGACTCCCGGGCCAGGCGTACGGCGATGTCCTGGCTGGCCTCGTCGTCGAAGTGCAGGGACGCCACGTCGGCGGGCAACTCCTGCCAGCCCTCGTCGAGCAGACCGAGCTCGATCTTCTGGATGAGCACCCGACGCACCGCGCGGTCGATCAGCGCCTCGTCGACCTCGCCTCGGCGAGCCGCCTCGACCAGCGGTGCGCCGAAGGCGTCCACTGTGGGCAGCTCGACGTCGATTCCGGCCCGCAGGGCGAGCCGGGCCGCGTCGACGGCGTCCCCGGCGACCCCGTGCAGGGTCTGGAGGAACCGTACGGCGAAGTAGTCGGCGACCACGGTGCCGGTGAAGCCCCACTCGTCGCGCAACAGCCCGGTCAGCAGCCCTCTGTCGGCAGCGACGGGCAGGCCGTCGATCTCGGCGTAGGAGTTCATCACCGAGCGGGCGCCGCCGAGTCGCAGCGCCATCTCGAACGGCGGCAGGATGACGTCGGCCAGTTCGCGGCGGCCCATCGGCACCGGCGCGAGGTTACGTCCGCCGCGGGAGGCCGAGTAGCCGGCGAAGTGCTTGAGGGTGGCCACCACCCCGGCCCGTTCCAGGCCCCGCACGTACGCGGCACCTGTCGTCCCGACCAGGTAGGGATCCTCGCCGATCGTTTCCTCGGTGCGGCCCCAGCGGTAGTCCCTCGTGACGTCCAGCACCGGGGCGAGGCCCTGGTGCACACCTGCGGCGCGCATCGACCGCCCGATCCGGTCGGCCATCGCCTCGACGAGTTCCGGGTCGAAGGACGCGCCCCAGCTGAGCGGGGTCGGATAGACGGTGGCCCGCCACGCCGCGAACCCGGTGAGGCACTCCTCGTGCACCTGCGCGGGAATGCCGAACCGACTGGCGGCCACGATCTGCGCCTGTGAGGCCGCCAGGGACCGGGCGCCGGACACCGGGTCGACCGGGGCGGTGCCGAACGGGCGGGTCAGCTGACCCAACCCGTACCGGATGACGGTGCTCCACTCCGGCAATTCGCTGATCATGTCCGACTGGTGCGGGGCGACGCCCTCGCCGCTGGCCTCGGCGCCGACCCAGACCCCGACGAGTTGGGCGATCTTCTCCTCGATGGACATCTTCGGCAGGAGCGCCTCGGCCCGATCGGTCGGCGACAGCCGCTGATCACGCCACGGCGCGACGCCGCCGTCCTCGAGCGACTGATCCGTCATCCCCCGACCCCTCAGCTCCGGCCACGTCTCGGCGCCCTGGTGGGACCCGTTCCATGGCGGTCGTTTCTCACGATCCGAAACTTTCCGGAAACCTGCGTAACCTTTTCGGCAACCTAAGTGCCCCATCGATGGCTGTCAAGAGTCTCAATCGGACTACCAGGGGGTGTTTACTGCATTCGGTGACTCCTCGATCGGCGCTCAGTCGCCGCCGAGGCGCGCGATCACCCGCCAATAGCGCGCCCGGCAGTCAGACCGACTGGCGTGAATGTCTCATCGTGTTAAGGTCGCCCGAAACTTTCGGATGTTGTATGAGGCTGCGATGACAGAGCACCGCCCGCTCGACCCACCCGCCTCCACCACCATCGCGACCATCGCCAACGATGTCGGCGTATCGGTCGCGACGGTGTCCAAGGTCCTCAACGGACGCGGTGATGTCGCCCCGGACACCAGGGCCCGGGTGGAGGCGAGCCTCGACCGCCACCAGTACCAGCGCCGCGCCCGGCGACAGGCGACCAGCGGCGGCCGGGTGGACCTCGTGTTCCACGAGTTCGACACGGGCTGGGCGATGGAGATCCTGCGGGGGGTCGAGGCGGTGACCTCAGCGGCCGGCATCGGGCTGTCGATCGCTCAGCTCGACGGCGCGCACCGCCCGCCGGCTCGGTGGCTGGAGGCGTTGCTCGCCGACCGCCCCCTGGGGGTGGTGTTCGTCCTCTCCCACCTGGCCGAGGCCCAACAGCAGCACCTGCGGCGGCAGGGCATACCGTTCGTCGTCGTCGACACCGACAGCGCGACCTCGGCCTCCGTGCCCACCGTCGGGTCAAACAACTGGAACGGCGGCCTGCTCGCCGCCCGGCATCTGCTGGAGCTGGGGCACCGACGGATCGCCATCGTCTCCGGGCCACCCGACGTGCTGTGCAGCCGCGCCCGCGCGGCCGGCTTCCAGTCGGCCCACGACGAGGCCGGGATAGCTGTCGACCGTGAGCTGATCCGCTACGGCAGCTTCTCCGCCAGCGCCGGGCACGCCCACGGGCTCCAACTGCTCCAGCGGCCGGAGCGCCCGACGGCGATCTTCGCCGGGTCGGACATCCAGGCCATGGGGGTGCTCCGGGCCGCCCGTCAGTGCGGCCTGCGCGTGCCCGAGGACCTCTCCGTGATCGGTTACGACAACCTGCCGGTCTCCGCCTGGACCGACCCGGCACTCACCACTATCAACCAGCCGTTACGCGACATGGCCGGCATCGCCACCCAGATGTTGCTCGACCTGACCAGGGGAAACCCGCCGGCGACCAGCCGGATCGACCTGGTGACCGAGCTGGTCGTCAGGGAGAGCACCGCACCACCCGCCCATCCGCACTGACCCGGCCCTGCGAGGACCCGTGCCCCACTCCGCCCCCAGCGTCGACGACCTCCAGCGGTACGCGCCAGAGGTCGTCGAGCCCGACGACTTCGACGAGTTCTGGCGGGACACACTCGCCGGGTCGGCCGCCGCGCCGGTGCTCGTCGACGTCCGGCCCGAGCCCACCGACCTGCTGCTGCTCGACTCCTGGGACGTCACGTTCGCCGGCTTCGGCGGTGACCCGGTGCGCGCCTGGTACACCCGCCCGGCCGGCGTGCGGGAGCCGCTGCCGGCGGTGGTCGAGTACGCCGGCTACGGGCGCGGGCGCGGCCTGCCCCACGAACGGCTGACCTGGCCGACGGCCGGGTACGCGCACCTGCTGATGGACAACCGTGGTCAGGCGGGGCAGCACGGCGTCGGCGACACCCCCGACCCGTACGGCGCGCCCGGAGGGCCCTGGCCCGCCACCTGGGGGATCCTCGATCCGCGGAACTACCACTACCGCCGCCTCATCACCGACGCGGTGCGGGCGGTGGAGGCGCTCCGCGCACTGCCGGGTGTCGCGGCCGACCGGGTCAGCGTGGTCGGCAACAGCCAGGGCGGCGGCCTCGCCCTGGCGGTGGCGGGTCTCGTCGGCGATCTCAGCGCGGTGCTGACCACCGCACCATTCCTCTGCGACATGCGCCGGGCAGTCGCGCTCACCGACCTCGCGCCGTACGGCGAGATCGCCCGGTACCTGGCCGTGAACCGGGAGGCCGAGGAGGCGGTGTGGCGAACCCTGTCCTATGTCGACGGGGTCAGCTTCGCGCGGCGGGCGACGGCACCCGCGCAGTTCGGGGTCGGCCGGCGCGACACGGTCTGCCCGCCGCGAACCGCCTTCGCCGCCTACAACCACTACGGTGCCGCGAACGGGAGGCCGGTCCCACCCGAGCGGGAGATGCACGTGTACCCGTTCAACGGTCACGAGGGCGGCGAGGCCGTCCACGTCCGACGTCAACTGCGGTGGCTGCGCGCGGTGCTCGCGGCAACCCGGGGCTGAGCGCTGCACCCGCAGGCATTGGCGTCGGCTGATGCGTTGCTGGTGTTAGCGATAACACGCTATGGTGCGTTCGGCGAGGTGCAGGGCACACCTTCGCCACGGCTCATCGGCCCGCCGCGGCCGACCCTCGATGACAAGTGCCACCCGCAGCGCCACGACCACCAGTGAAGACGTCCGGGTTTCTGGTCGTTGCGCGCAGCCCACCTCCGCGTACCGCGCGATGGCGACAACCGTGTCCTTTCGATGCTCGCTGTCGTCGTGCACCCACCACCAGAGGATTCCCATGAGCGGTTCAACACTCGAACGTCCCGTCCCCCACCCACCTGCCGCCGGCGTGACGACGTCGCGGCCCCGCCGGGCCCGCCGGTGGTGGACGGCGCTGGCCGCCGTCGCCGCCATGGTCGCCGCCGTACCGATCGCGACCACTCCCGCGAGCGCCGAGTCCAACGGCGGGGTACGCGTCATGCCGCTCGGCGACTCGATCACCGACGGATTCAACGTTCCCGGCGGCTACCGGATCGAGTTGTGGCAGCGGTTCACGTCCGGTGGTTATCGGATCGACTTCGTCGGTTCCCAGTTCAACGGCCCCGCCAGCCTCGGGGACCACGACCACCAGGGACACTCCGGATGGACGATCGCCCAGATCGACGCCAACGTGGTCAACTGGTTGCGGGCCACGAACCCGCGGACCGTGCTGCTGCACATCGGCACCAACGACATGTACGGCGACACGTCCGGGGCCCCGTCCCGGCTGGCCACGCTCGTCGACCGGATCACCAACACCGCCCCGAACGCGGACGTGTTCGTCGCGACGATCATCCCGAAGTCCGGTGCGGACAACCAGGTTCGCGGCTACAACAACGCGATCCCGCAGATCGTGCAGAGCAGGGCCGCCGCCGGCAAACGCGTACACCTGGTCGACATGTACCGCGCCCTGACGCTCAGCGACCTGGCCGACGGGGTGCACCCGAACGCCACGGGTTACCGCAAGATGGCCGACGCCTGGTTCGCGGCACTGCGCACGGTGCCCGGCAGCATCGGGGGCGACACGCCTCCGACCACTCCCCCTCCGACCACTCCCCCGCCCACGACTCCCCCGCCGACCACGCCCCCGCCGTCCGGTGACTGCCGTGTCACGTACACCGTGAACGCCTGGAACAGCGGTCTGACCGCGTCGGTCTCGGTGACCAACACGAGCAGCGCGCCGGTCAACGGGTGGGCCCTGGCGTTCACGCTGCCGGCAGGGCAGAGCATCACCAGCGGGTGGAACGCCACCTACTCCCCGTCGAGCGGGGCGGTGACCGCCCGCAACGTCTCCTACAACGCGACGATCGCGCCGAACACCTCTGTCGACATCGGCTTCCAGGCCACCCACACGGGTGGCACCGGCCGACCGTCCGCGTTCACCCTCAACGGCACCGCCTGCACCGTCGCCTGACGCCACCGGTCCCGGTGCGGGACGATCGGCGGCCGGGGCGGAACCGGATGGTCAGCGCCCGCCATCGCCGACCCTTGGCGGGCGCTCACCATCCGCAGGCCGGCACCGTTGTGCACGTCGCGGCACCCCGTGGGAACACGAGGCGCCGTCCGTCGATCATCGGCTTCGGTGGATGTGGAGTATGTCAGCGGTGGCGATCGACGGGCAAGAATTCCCTGATGTCGCACGAGACCTCGACCGGTCCTCGACGAGCGGGGCGGTCACTGCTCCGCGGCGCGGTAGAGCCGGCTCACGGTCTCGGCCACGCAGACCGGCTTGTCGCCGCTGTCGCTCTCCACGGTGGCCGTCACCACCAGTTGCACACCGCCGGTCACCGGCGACACGTCGGCGATGATGGCGGTGGCGCGGACGGCCGTGCCGACCCGCAGCGGTGCGGGGAACCGCACCCGGTTCAGCCCGTAGTTGACCCCCATCGCCACTCCCTCGACCCGGTAGAGCCCGCCCGCCAACGCGGGCAACAGCGACAGGGTGAGGTACCCGTGCGCGATCGTCCCGCCGAACGGCCCCGCCGCCGCGCGGACCGGGTCGAGGTGGATCCACTGGTGGTCGTCGGTGGCGTCGGCGAAGAGGTCGACGCGGCTCTGCTCGACGCGCTGCCACGGACCGGGCCCGAGGCTCTCACCGGTGGCGGCGGCCAACTCCTCGAACGAGGTGAACACTCTCATGCCAGGTCTCCCTACAGCTGCTAGAAGGCGTTGACGCCGGTGAGCGCGCGCCCGATGAGAAGTTGCTGAATCTGACTGGTGCCCTCGTAGAGGGTGGCCACCCGCGCGTCACGTAGATACTTGCCGACCGGGTACTCGTCGATGTAGCCGTACCCACCGAACACCTGGACCGCGTTGTTGGCCGCGCGGACGGCGGCCTCGCTGGCGAAGAGCTTGGCCATCGACGCCTCGGTGGCGAACGGCTGGTCGCTGTCGATCAGGTCGGCCACCTGCCACACCAGCAGCCGGGCGGCGGCGGTGTCCACGGCGATGGCGGCGAGCAGTTGTTGGACGAGCTGATGCCCGGCGATCGGCTTTCCGAACTGCGTGCGCTGTCCGGCGTATCCGACCGCCGCGTCGAGGCAGCCCTGGGCGATGCCGACGCAACCGGCCGCCACCGACATCCGCCCCTTGGCGAGGGTGGCCAGGGCCAGCCGGAACCCGGCACCCTCGGCGCCGAGGCGTGCCGTGTCGGGCACGCGTACCTCGTCGAAGCCCAGCTCGCCGGTAGCCTGGCCACGCAGGCCGAGCTTGCCGTGGATCTCCCGCCGGGTCAGCCCCGGGCTGTCGGTGGGCACCAGGAACGCGCTGATCCCTCGGTGCCCCGGGCCCCCGGTGCGGGCGAAGACCAGCGCGACGTCGGCGGTGGTGCCGTTGGTGATGAACATCTTCGTACCGGTGAGCAGCCAGTCGGCACCGTCACGGACCGCACGGGTCCGCAGCGCGGCCGCGTCCGAGCCGCTGTCCGGTTCGGTCAGCGCGAAGCAGCCGAGCGCGCTGCCGGCGCAGAGCCTCGGCAGCCACTCGGCCCGCTGTTCCGGACTGCCGTACGCGGCGATCGACTTGGCGACCAGGCCGAGGGAGACCGAGACGATGCCGCGCACCGCCGAGTCGCCCCGGCCCAGCTCTTCGAGGACCAGGCAGTACGCGAGGTGGTCGCCGCCGGAACCGCCGTCGGTCTCGGCGATGGTCAGCCCCAGGAAGCCGAGGTCACCAAGCATGCCGACGATGGCGGGGTCGACCGATTCGCGACGATCCCAGGCGGCCGCGTGGGGCAGCAGCTCACGGTCGGCGAACTCGGCGGCCAGCTGGCGGACCGCCGCCTGCTCGGCGGAGAGGGTGAGGTCCATGCCGATCAAACTAGCGGTGATAGTTTAACGCGTCCAGACCGGACGGTCACCTGTCGGACGCCAGGCCGGCATGCCGTTCTGCGGTGAAGGCGCGGGCCAACTCGGTCCGTGACCGGATGCCCAGCCGGTGGAACACGTTGCGCAGGTGGTGGTCGACCGTACGGGTGGAGAGGAACAACCGGGCGGCGACCTCCCGGTTGGTGGCGCCCTCGGCGACCAGCTCCGCGATCCGCAGTTGCTGCCCGGTCAGCAGCCGCGCCGCCGGCAGGTCCGGCGGACCTATCGACTCCCCGGCCGCCCGCAGCTCCGTGGTGGCCTGCTCGGCCCAGCGCTCCACCCCGAGCAGGCTGAACATCTCGCGGGCCTGGTGCAGGTGCGTGCGCGCGTCGCGAGGACGCCGACTGCGGCGCAACTCCTGACCGAAGAGCAGTTCGGTGCGGGCCCGCTCGAACGTGCCGGCCTCGGTCGGGTGCAGGCGCAGCGCCGCCTGGAAAGCCTGTTCCGCCTCGGCACCACCACGGGTGGCGAGCAGCGCGTGGCACCGCGCGGAGAGGGCCCGACGCAGCGGGCTGGCCGTGCTGCTGGCCCACCTGTCGAACGCGGCGAGCGCTGTCGTCGCCGCCGGTCGGTGTGCCAGGTGCGCCGCCGCCTCCACCAGGTACGGGGTCGCCATCACCTGCACGAGGACCTGACCTCGACCCGTGCCGATCCGGGCCAGCGACGCCAGCCGGTCCGCGGCCTCGGCGTGCCGGCCGTCGACCAGGTCGAGCACCGCCAGTGCCCACGCGGCGAACGCGTGCGGGCGGCTGCCCGGCGTCGGCGACTCGCCGATCTCGCGGATCCACCGCAGGCTGGTGTCCCGGTCCGCCCGGATCGCGGCGAGGACGGCGAGCATGCCCAGATGGACGTTGGCGCAGTTGACCTGGCCGGTGGCCCGGGCGACGCGCAGCCCGTCGCGGGAGGTCTCCGCCGCCGCCTCGTGTCGACCCAGCCAGTACTCGGCGACCGCCCGCAGCTCCAACGCCCGCGAGAGCATGGACAACTCGCCGCGTTCCCGGGCCAGCTCGACGGCACGCTCGGCGAGCCGGTGGGCCGCGCCGTCCACGGCCACCAGCAGCCCGGCCGCCGCGCCGCAGCTGAGCGCGGTGGGAGTCAACGCCCAACCGGTGAGCCGACCGGCGAGCACCACGGCGCGGCGCAGCTCCGGCCCGGCTCGTTCGTGGTCACCCCGCAGGGTCGCCGCCACCCCGGCGACCAGACAGCCCATGACCTCCAGGGCCGGCGGGTCGTCCGGGCGCCGCAACGTCAGGGCCCGGCGGCCTACCTCGGCGTACCGGTGCTGGTCGCCGGTGAAGCAGACCGCCTCGCCGGCCCGCACCAGCCCGGCCAACGCCAGGGCGCGGTCCGTGCCCTGCACCGCCCCGGCGGATGCCAACAGCGTGCCCGGCGCGCTGGACGCGGCGCCGCAGCGCAGCTCCACCTCACCGCGGAGCAGGTCGGCGCGCCCTCGGACGACCGGGTCGGCGCAGACCGCGCGGAGGCGGTCGAGCAGCAGCCGCGCCGCGTCGGGTTGCCCGCCGGCCCAGGCGTACCGGGCGGCGGTCAGCAGGCGGGCGGCGGTCAGCCTCGGTTGGTCGCTCAACTCGGCGGCCCACCGTAGTGCCACCGAGGCGGCGGCCCAGCCGTCGGATCCGCCGACCGCCGCCTGTTCCAGCTCGGCGGCGAGGGCCGGATCGGCACCCGCCGTGGCGGCGGCGAGGTGCATCGCCCGGCGGAGCCGCTGGCCGTCGGCGACAAGTACCGCGGCGAGCAGTCGATGCGCGGCGCGGCGCTCCGCGAGCGGCGCACTCGCCGCGATCATCGTGCGGACCAGTGGCTGCGGGAAGGTGACGCCGTGTTGCTCGACCCGGACCAGGCCGGCGACCTCCGCCGGGGCGAGGGTGTCGACCTCGGCGCCGGCGGCCGCCGCGGCCCGGATCAGGGTGCCCGGCTCGCCGTCCTCGTCGAGGGCGGCGAGCAGCAGCACCCGGCGGGTCTCCGGCGGCAGCCGGTCCAACCGGGCGCGGTACGCGCGACCCAGCGCCCCGTCCGCCGGTGGCGCGGCGGGCAGCGACTCCTCCCCCCGCCACTGCCCGGCGGTCAGCACCTCGGAGAGGTCGACCAGCGCCTGCGGGTTGCCGCCACCGATCCTGGCCAGCGCGGTCAGCGCCGACGCGGCGGGCCGGTCCGGAAGCCGCTCGGCCCCCTCGCGCTCGACGAGCTGACCGAGCCGGTCAATGAGCAGGGCTGTGCTGTCGCGCTCGGTCAACGCGCGCAGGCGGTGTGCCGGTATCCCGTCGAGGTCGGCGGTGACGTCCGCGGTGAGCAGGACGGCGAGGGGCAGGTGCCGCAGTCGGCGGGCCACGAACGCCAGCACCTGCGCGGTCTGCGGATCACCTCTGTCGATGTCGTCCATGGTGGCGAGCAACGGCCGGTCCCGGGCGGCGGCGGCGAGCAGCCCGAGCACCGCCATCGACAGGGTCAGCTGCCGGTCGGCCGGGCAGCTCTCCCCGGCCAGCGCGCGCCGCAGCAGGTGGCGCTGCTCGGCGGGCAGGGCGGCGGCCCGGTCGAGCACCGGGTCGACCAGACGTTGCAGGCCGGCGTACGGCAGGGCGGCTTCCGCGGCGAGCCCGCTGCCGGTGAGCACTGTGCAACCCTCGGCGTGCCGGTGAGCGTGTGCGACGAGCGCCGTCCGGCCCGATCCGGGCTCTCCGCGCAACAGCAGGGCACCGCCGGCGTTGGTCATGCCGTCGAGCAGGCTCCGGACAGCCCGGCACTCGTCGTCCCGGCCACGCAGCACGGTTAGTTGCACTCTTGATGCAGTAACCATGCCTGCCAGTGTTACCCATCGGAAACCAAATGGAAAGAGGGGTCGATATCGGGCCGGGCCGGAATCAGTCGGGCGCGACCTCGGCCAGCAAAGCGCCCACTGTCCGGGACATCACCGCGCGGGCCTGGTCCACACCCAGACCGAGCCCGTAGCGCAGCATCGACCAGGCCTGCCAGGTGCTCGCCGCGACCAGGGCGTGGAGCAACTGCTCCCGGCCCGGCCCGGCCTCGGACAGCTCGGCGGCGAAGAGCTCCTCGACCTCGTCGCGGACCCGCTCGATGTGCTTGAGGCGGTTGCGGTGCAGTTGCCCGGAGACCGGCTCACGCATCTGGGCGGCCCGCGCCGACGGCGCGATGAGCTGAAGCAGCCGAGCCCGCTGCCGGCAGTACGCGTCGACGCGTTTCGCCAGCGGCAGCCCGGTCGAGATCGGCCGGTAGGCGGCGTCCTGCTGGCGGAGCACCTCCGCGCCGCTCGCCTCGAAGAGCGTCTCCATGTCCTTGAAGTTGGTCCAGAGGGTGCGCAGGGAGATGCCGGCCCGCTCGGCGATGCGCTCCCCGGTGGGGCGGAGGTCCCCCTCGGAGATGAGCGCGAGGTGAGCCTCGACGATGGCCGCGCGGGTCCGCTCGGCGCGGGCGGTGCGCCCGTCGACCCGGCCCGCCACATCGACCCCGTCCATTCGTCCCCGCCCCCTCACCGCCACGGCGTCCCCCGACACACCGCCGAGTCTAGACAGGCGTTGATCAGCGGCCCTGGACGCTCCGCCGACGTCGTCATCGGGCCCGGCCGGTCAACGAGACGCCCCCGTCGCAGACGGCTGTCTGCCCCGGGGGCGACCGCGTTGCCCAAACATGCATTCACGGTGCAGATAGTAGGAGCGTCGATCGGTATCGGTCAACGTCTCCGACGGCCAGGGCGGGGCGGGGCCGGGCCGGCAGCACGCGCGCAGCCGTCCGACCGGGTGCGGTCGGACGCGACCACACCCGGTCGGATAGCGGGGCTGCGGGCCTCAGGAGACGGTCGGCACCCCGTTCGCCGGCGGCGCCGCCGGGGCGGTGGTGTACTCGTTCACCGACCCGTCCGCCTCGTCCGTCTCGTACGCCGGACCGAAGTAGGTCTGCACTCCCCCACTGACCCGGCTCAACCGCTGGCCGCCGTAGCCGGAGTGGTCAGTGGCGGAGAAGCGCAGCGGCACCAGCCCGGGGCCCTGGAAGCCGCCCTTCTGCACGGCCTCCAGCACCTTCTCCCGGGTCAGGTCCTTGCCGGCCGCGAGCAGCGTCTGCACGAAGAGGTAACCGACCGACATGCCGTAGACGGTGTTGCCGTCGAACGGCGCGTCCCCGTTGTGCTCCTTGTTGACCTTCGTGAAGAGCTGGATCCACGGGTTCGCGGTGTCGTTCTGCATCGGCAGGTAGTTGGTGCCGACCATGCCCTCCAGCAGTGGTGCGGCGGCGCCGAGTTGCTTGGCCAGGGTCGGGTGGTCGGCGCCGACGTTGGAGACCAGCCACTGCGGCTTGAAGCCCAGCCGGGCCGCGGTGCCGATGGAGAGCGCCGTGAAGCCGGGTACGGTGGCCAGCACGACGACCTGGCAACCGGCCGCCTTGAACGCGCCGATCTGCGGCGCCACGTTGGTGTTGCTGGTGACGTACGTCTGCTTGACCGCCACGGCCGCGGCGCCGAGCACCTTCTCCACGCCGGCCAGACTGTCCCGGCCGAAGTCGTCGTCCTGGCCGAGGAAGCAGACCTTCTGCCCGGCCAGGTCCCGCTTCGCGTAGTTGGCGAGGATCTTGCCCTCGACCGTGTAGTCCGGGTTGAACCCGAACGTGCCCGGATACTTGTCCGGCTGGTCCCAGCTGCGGCTGCCGGAGGCGACGAAGAGATCCGGCACCCGGTTGGTCTTGAGGAAGTCGAGCACCCCGCTGTGCGTCGGCGTGCCCAGACCGTTGAGTACGGCGAAGACCTTGTCCTGGAGGACGAGCTGGCGGACCACCTGCTGGGTGTTCGCCGGGTTGTAACCGTCGTCCATGATCTTGTAGGTGATCTTTCGGCCGTGCACCCCGCCGTTGGCGTTGACGTAGTCGAAGTACGCCTTCGTCGCCGGGGCGATCTTCGAGTAGCCGGCCGAGGCCGGCCCGGTCAGCGGCATGTGGGTGCCGACGACGATCTCGGCGTCGGTGACACCGGGCACCGGCGCACCGCCGGAGCCGGGGCCGTCGTCGCCGCTACAGCCGGCTGCGGTGATGAGCAGGGCAAGGGTGCTGGCGATCGCTAGTCCGCGATGCGCTCTACGGTGCATGGGAAACACCGACCTTTCTCGGTCCGGTTGTCTGTGGGAACGGTGTGGTGGTGGGGCGCCCGGCCGAGGCCGGACCGAGGACAGCTCAGGAACGCCGGGTCGGCCGCCTGGCCAGCAACGCCCGGCCGAGACGCGACAGCAGACCCTGCACACCGCCGGGGGCGGCGATCATGACGACGATCAGGGTGAGTCCGAAGATCGCCAGGGGGAGGTTGCCCTCCAGCCGCTGCGCCACCGAGGGTGAGAGCGTGAGCAGCTCGGTCAGCGAGTGGGTGAGATCGGGCAGCGCGACGAGCAGGACGGCCCCCCAGAGCGCGCCGGTCAGTCGACCCAGGCCACCGATCACCACCGCCATCAGCAGGAACAGCGACAGGGTCAGCGAGAACGCGCCGGGTGAGACGCTCTGCGCGAGCACCGCCAGCAGCGCGCCACCGAGCCCGGCGGTGGCGGCGCTGACCACGAACGCGAGGACCTGGGTACGGGCCACGTGGATGCCGGCGAGACGGGCTGCCACCTCGTCGTCGCGAACCGCCCGGAACGTGCGCCCGTACCGGCTGCGGATCAGGTTCGCCAACAACAGCAACGCGAGCAGGGTGGCACCCCCGGTGACCCAGAGCTGCCACCGCTCGTACGGGAAGTACGGGCCGAGCGACAGCGGCGGCGGCTCCACCGGCACCGACAGCCCCTGCTCACCGTTGAAGACGCCGTCGAAGGTGACGGCCAGCGCCGGCACCACCACTGCCACCGCGAGGGTGACCCCGGCCAGGTAGGGGCCGCGCAACCGGGCCGCAGCCGCCCCGACCACGGCGCCGACGGCGACAGTGCTGACGATCGCCGCCGCCAGCGACAGCGGCAACAACCAGCCGCCGGTCATCCCCCGGTCGGCGAACGCGGTCTGGCACAGCGCCACCGTGTACGCCCCGGTGGCCATCAACGCGCCGTGCCCGAGCGACAGTTGACCGTTGAGCCCGGTGAGGACGGTCAGCCCGGCGGTCGCGCAGAGGTAGGCGGCCACTGTCGCGAGCTGGAAGTTGCGGAAGGGCTCGACGGAGTAGCTGACCGCCACCAGCAGCAACCCGGCGGCCAGCACCACCGCGAGGTGACGCAGCACTGTGGAGCCACGTCGCCTGTCGACAGGTCGGCGGCCCGGGTCGTCGAGCTGGTGTCGCGGCGGCACTGCCGCCCTCGTGGCGCTCACACCCGCCTCGCCGCGACCGGGGCGAACAGCCCACCGGGCCGGACCAGCAGCACCGCCAGCAGCAGGACCAGCACCGCGAGCGGGGTCAGGTCACTGCCGGCGTAACCGCTCACGTAGGAGAGCAGCAACCCCACCACCAGACCACCGACCACCGCCCCCGGTGGACTGTCCAACCCGCCGACCACCGCCGCGGTGAACGCCGAGACGAACACCAGGTCCATCGCGTGCGGGTGCAGGCCCAACTCGGTCGGCAGGACCAGCATGGCGGCGAGCGCGCCCACCCCGGAGGCCAGCGCCCAGCCGAGGGTCAGCATCCCACCGACGTTGACCCCCAGCAGCCGGGAGACCTCCGGGGCGAAGGCCGCCGCGCGCATCCGCAACCCCACCGGGGTACGCGCGAACATCCAGGCCAGGCCACTGACCACCACGCCGATCGTGGCGAAGACGAACAGGTCGTACGGGGACAGCACGGCGACTCCGCCCACGGTGAGGGCGGACCGGCTGAACGGGGCCTCGGCCGGGCGGAACTCACTGCCGTACACCATGCCCAGCACGGCCTGGATCAGCAGCACCAGCCCGAGCGCGACGATCACCGGGTTGAGCGGTGAGGCGTGATCGACGTGCCGCATCACCACCCGGTCCACGAGCGCACCGAGCAGCAGGCCGGCGACGATCGCGACAACGAAGCCCAGCCAGTAGGAGCCGGTCGCGGTGCTGACGGTGTAGGCGACGTACGCGGCGGCGACGGCCATCGCCCCCTGGGCGAAGTTGACGACCCGCGCCGCCCGCCAGATGAGCACCAGGGCCAGCGCGAACGCGGCATACACCGCGCCCCGGGACAGGCCGTCGACGGTGAGGAAGACGAAGCGGTCCAACAGTCCTCCCTCCGGGGGACAAGGTGGTGGTCAGAAACCGAGGTACGCGTGGCGCAGGTCGACGTCGTCGCGCAGCTGCGCCGCCGGGGCGGCGATCACCACCCGACCGAGGGACATCACGACGCCCTGGTCGGCGACGGCGAGCGCGCTGCGCACGTTCTGCTCGACGAGCAGGACGGTCAGGCCGGTGCTGTCGCGCAGTTGGCGGAGCAGCGCCATCGTCCGGGCGACCACCCGTGGCGCCAGGCCGAGCGACGGTTCGTCCAGCAGCAGCAGGCGGGGTCGGCCGACCAGTGCCCGACCGAGCGCGAGCATCTGCCGCTCACCGCCGGAGAGCTGGTGACCGAGGTGCCGGCGGCGACGCGCCAGGGGCTCGAAGAGCTGGTAGACCTCGTCGAGGGCTCGCCCCGCGTCGGCCCGGTCGCGCCGCCACAGCCCACCCAGCCGCAGGTTCTCGTCGACGGTCAGCTCGCTGATCACGCCCCGGCCCTCCGGGACGTGCGCCATGCCGCGTCGGACGAGCTGCTCCACTGGCGTACCGCGAAGGTCCTCCCCGGCCAGGAGGACCTGGCCGGAGGTCGGGCGGATCATGCCGGAGAGCGCGCGCAGCAGGGTGGTCTTGCCAGCGCCGTTGGCGCCCACGACGGCGGCGATGGTGCCGGCCGGGACGGTGAGGTCGATGGCCCGCAGCACCGGCGCGGCACCGTAGCCGGCGACCAGCCCTCGCACGACGAGCAGATCGGTCCCGGGCGCATCACCTGTCGTTCGCGACAGCGGGGCTCGCAAACCCGGCTCACTCCTCGCGCTCACGGCGCACCACCTGTCGTTCGCGACTGCGGGGCTCGCACACCCGGCTCACTCCTCGCGCTCACGGCGAGACCTCCTCGACGGCGGCACCGAGGTAGGCGTCGGTGACGGCGGGGTCGTCGCGGATCTCGTCCGGGGTGCCGGCGGCGATGACCCGGCCGAAGTCGAGCACCACGAGCTCGTCGCAGACGGCCATCACCAGGTCCATGTGGTGCTCGACCAGGAGCACGGCACAGGGGTCGGTGTCCCGCCGGGGCAGTTGCCGGACCAGCTCCCCCAGCTCGGCGATGTCGTCCGCGCCGAGGCCACCGGCCGGTTCGTCGAGCAGGAGCAGCCGGGGCCGGGCGGCGAGCGCGCGGGCCAGGGCGACCCGTTGTCGTACGGCGAAGGGCAGGGTGGTCGGCGCGGCCTGGGCGTGCTCGGCGATGCCCAGTTCGTCGAGGATGGCCAGGGCGTCCCCGCGGAGCCGGCGCTCGTCGCGGTCGCTGGCCGGCAGCCCGAGCAGCGCCGGGAGGAAACCGGCGCGGGCGGTGTGCGTCGCGCCGGTCATCACGTTTTCCAGCACGCTCAGCCCGGCGAAGAGGCCCGTGCCCTGGAGGGTGCGGGCGATGCCGAGACGGGTCAGCCGGTGCGGCCGTGGCCGCAGCGGCCGGCCGTCGAGGGTCAGTGAACCCGTCTCCGGTGCGACGAAGCCGCAGATCACGTTGAACAGCGTGGTCTTGCCGGCGCCGTTGGGCCCGATGACGCCGACCACCCGGTTGGGTGGCACCCGCAGGGAGACGTCGTCGAGGGCGGTGAGGCCGCCAAAACGGACGCCGATGTGGTGCAGTTCGAGGCCGCGCTCCATCACCCATCCCTCTGTCGTGGCGGGTGTTTATTTACACTCGCAGTGTACGTTTCTCGGGTATGGCGTCAAGACCTTCGATGCTCCCGAGCGCACGTGGACGGGGCGGCCGCCAACGGCGACCGCCCCGGTGACCGCCGTCAGGCGCTGGGACAGGTGTTGCGGTACTCCTCGATCTGCGAACCGCTCGGGCCGGGGCACAGGAACTGCTCGTAGCGGGTGTCGTCGTCGACGAACCGCTTCAACCAGGCCACCATCTGCCGGGCGGTGGGAGTGTTGGTGGCCTGCGGGAAGAAGTGGCTCGCCCCGTTCAGCTCCAGGTACGCCTTCTCGGCGGAGGCCGGGATGCTGTTGTAGAAGGGCACCGAGTGCGACGCCACGGGCGCGACGGTGTCGCTCTCGCCACCGATGATCAGGGTGGGCACCCGCAACTCGGACCAGCTCTTGTCCGTGTTCCACGGTGCCAGGGGCACCGCGGCCTGCAACGACGGTCGCGACGAGGCCGCCTCCAGGGTGCCCCCACCGCCCATCGAGTGACCGGCTACCGCGAGTCGACTGCTGTCGATCCGGGTGCGCACCGAGCTGCGCTGGGTGAGGTAGTCGAGTGCGGCGAGCAACTGTCGGCCCCGGCTGTCCGGCTGGTCCAGTCGGGTGTTCGTCTCGATGCCGATCACCACGAAACCGTGCGAGGCGATGCGCGGTCCGAGCCAGCTGATGCTGGACCAGGCGGCGGTGTAACCGGGTGAGATGGCGATGGCGCCGAAGGTGCCCTCGCTGGTGCTGGTCGGGTAGTAGATGACGCCGCCGCCGAAGCCGGTGACACTCAGCGAGGACACGCTCTGTGAGGCCGTGGCGAACGGGCCGCGACTGGCCTCCAGGATCGCGGTGGTCGGGGCGGGGCCCCGCTCGTACGGACCGGCGGCCTGGGCGGCCCCGGTCGATCCGGTCAGGACGCCGCCGGCGGCCAGGACCACGGCCAGGGCGAACCGGCTGGCACGGGCTGCGACGGAACGGGGACGGGTGGTGGTTGGTGAGGACACGTCGGGCACTCCCTAAAGTCGAGGGATATCGACGTATGTCAGTTTTCGCCGCTCCGCCGATCCTGGCATCGGCGAAATCACCAGTCCCTGCCCAAGCTGGCGAGGCGAGTTGTGTTTCGACCCCCTGACCAGGGGTAGCAGGGCAGGCGCCGGCACGCACACGCGCCATGGAGAGGTTCAACAACGTGGATTCCAGCAAGCCCACCGAGGCGGTCAAGAACACCGTGAAGACCGCCTCCGGAAAGATCGCCGACGCCCTCACGCCCGACGTCCCCGGTGCGCCGGGCAGTGCGCCACCGCCACTGGAGGAGCCGACGACGCCGCACGACCCGCTGCCGCCCAAGCCGGAACAGGGGGCACCGCAGACGCGGACGCCGACCGGCGCGGAGACGGGCGCGCCGACGACCGCTAACGGTCAGCAGGGGGCCTACCTCACGACAGCCAACGGCGCCCGGCTGCGCGACACCGACCACTCGCTCAAGGCCGGCCCGCGCGGCCCGGTGCTCCTGCAGGACCACCACCTTCGCGAGAAGATCACGCACTTCGACCACGAGCGCATTCCGGAGCGTGTGGTGCACGCCCGGGGCGCCGGCGCGCACGGGGTGTTCACCGCGTACGGCACCGCCGAGGCGGTCACCCGGGCCGGCTTCCTCAAGAAGGGGCACGAGACCGACGTCTTCGTCCGGTTCTCCACAGTGCTCGGTTCGCGGGGTTCAGCCGACACGGTCCGCGACACCCGTGGCTTCGCCACGAAGTTCTACACCGACGAGGGCACCTTCGACCTGGTCGGCAACAACATGCCGGTCTTCTTCATCCAGGACGCGATCAAGTTCCCGGACATCATCCACGCCGGCAAGCCGCACCCGGACCGGGAGATTCCACAGGCGCAGAGCGCCCACGACACCTTCTGGGACTTCGTGTCACTGCACACCGAGGCGCAGCACCACACCATCTGGAACATGTCCGACCGGGGCATTCCGCGTTCGTACCGGACGATGGAGGGCTTCGGCGTGCACACCTTCCGCCTCGTCAACGAGGCCGGGGAGACGGTGCTGGCCAAGTTCCACTGGAAGCCGAAGCTCGGCGTGCACTCGCTGACCTGGGAAGAGGCTCAACTGCTCGGCGGCATGGACCCGGACTTCCACCGCCGCGACCTCTACGACGCCATCGAGGCCGGCGCGTACCCGGAGTGGGAGCTGGGCATCCAGGTCTTCCCGGACACCCCCGAGGAGACCTTCGCCGGAATCGACCTGCTGGACCCGACCAAGATCGTGCCGGAGGAACTGGCCGAGGTGCAGCCCGTCGGCAGACTGGTGCTCAACCGGACGCCGACGAACTTCTTCGCCGAGACCGAACAGGTCGCCTTCCACCTCGGTCACCTGCCCCCGGGCATCGACGTCACGAACGACCCGCTGTTGCAGGGCCGGCTCTTCTCGTACGTCGACACGCAGCTCACCCGGCTGGGCGGCCCGAACTTCTCGCAGATCCCGATCAACCGCCCGCACGCCGCCGTGAACGACATGCTGCGCGACGGCTTCCACCAGCACGCCGTGCACGCCGGCGTCGCGCCGTACCGACCGAACTCGCTCGACGCCGGCAACCCGTTCCCCGCCGGGGACGCCGAGCACGCCTTCGTCGACGTGCCGGTCACTGTCGCCGAGGCACCGAAGGTACGCGCCAACCCGGCCTCGTTCGACGACCACTACAGCCAGGTCCGCCTGTTCTGGTTGAGCATGTCGCCGGTCGAGAAGGAGCACATCATCCGGGCGTACACCTTCGAACTCGCCAAGTGCTACCACCAGGCGATCAAGGAGCGTCAGCTGCAGAGCCTGGCCAACATCGACCCGGTCCTGTGCGAGCAGGTAGCCACCGGCCTGGGCCTGCCCGCACCGCAGCCGACGGTGCCGCTCCCCGACGTCACACCCAGTCCGGCGCTGTCCCAGCTCGGTCGGGAGTGGCCGAGTGACGGCCGCACGGTCGGGATCGTCGTCGACCCCGACGGCGACCTGGACGGCGTCGACGAGGTCCGCCGGGCCGTGTTCGACGCCGGCATGGTGCCGCTGCTGATCGCCCCGCACGGCGGCATGGTGGGCGAGCTGCCGGTGCAGCGCACCTTCGCCACCGGTCGGTCGGTCGAGTTCGACGCGGTCCTGCTGGCCGGAGCACCGGCACCCGCACCGGACGCCCTGCCCGCCCGCGACGCCAAGGCGGGCACGCCGGCCCCGGCGACGGTCGATCCCCGCGTGCTGCTGCTCGTCGAGGAGTCCTGGCGGCACGCCAAGGCGATCGGCGCGTGGGGCACCGGCGTCACGGTGCTGGAGCAGGCCGGCGTGGCCGGCACCCCGGGTGTCGTGGCGGCCGGCTCCGGCGCCGAGGCGCTGACGGCGGTGCAGCAGTTGATGGCCGCACACCGGGTGTGGGAACGGTTCCCCGCCTCCGTCGCCTGATCCCACCACCGAGACGAGGGCCGTCCTCCGCACGACCGGGAGGGCGGCCCTCGTCGGTGTCCCGGCGCTGTCGACGACGCGGCACACCTCGCTGTGGGATCAGCCGACGTCGGCCAACCGGGGCAGCACCTCGTCGCCGAGCCGCTGGGCGAACTCGACCGGGTCCCGGTCCGGCGTGACCTGCACCTCGCTCACACCAAGCGCGGCGTACCCGGACACCTCGGCGAGGAAGGCGTCGGTGTCGTCCAGCGGCGCCTGGGCGGCCACCACCGTCTTCTCGATGGCGTCGTAGTCGCGGCCCTCGGCGGCGCAGTGCCCGCGCAGCACCTCCAGCTTGCGGGCGATGTCGTCGCTGCCTCCGCGACCGAACAGGTTGCAGGCGTCGGCGTACCGCGCCACCAGCAACAGGGTCTTCTTCTCGCCCCCACCGCCGATCATGATGGGCGGGCGTGGGCGGCTCAACGGCTGCGGCGAGTTGATGGTCTCGGCGAGCTGGTAGTGCTTGCCGTTGAACGGGCCGTCGTCGGCACTCCACATCTGCAGGCAGATGCGCAGCGTCTCCTCCAACCGCTCGAACCGCTCGGCCACCGGGACGACCGGCACACCCAGCCCCACCTGCTCACGCTCGTACCAGGACGCCCCGATGCCCAGGCGGGCCCGGCCGCCGGAGAGCACGTCGAGGGTCGTCACGGTCTTGGCGAGCAACCCCGGGTACCGGTACATCACGCCGGTGACCAGCACGCCGAGCGTCATCCGCTGGGTCGTCGCCGCGACGTAGCCCAGCGTGGTGTACGCCTCCAGCATCGGTTCCTCGGCCGCGAACACCGCGTCCATCTGGAAGAAGTGGTCCATCACGGTGAACGACGCGACGCCGGCCTGCTCGGCGATGGCCGCCGTCTGCGCCAGGGTCGGTGCGATGGCGGCCGGGTCGGCCGGGGTCGAGTAGTTCCAGTAGTGCAGCCCGAGCTTCATGTTCGGCACCTCCGCTACGAGCCTAGTGCCGCCCGACGTCCGCCGGGACGGTCCGGGGACTGCTCGCCCGTCGGGCCCGCGCGGCGTCCATTGCCTGTTCGTGACAGTTCGTGGATCACGTGCGGATATCCGGCTGGCAGCTTTCGGTGAGTGATCGAACAGCAGACCGGGTACCGGCCTCCCGACCCGAGCCCGGACACGACGCACGTCCGCTCCCGTGACCGGACCGTCGCCACCCCCGCCGTGCGACCACCACAGCGGGCCGAGTGGGCCGATGCCGCGAAGGGCGTCTGCATCATCCTCGTCGTCCTGTGGCACGTCGTCGTGAAGGACTACCTCCAGATCGACTGGCACGTGGGCCTACCGGTGCCGGGCTTCTGGGGCACGCTTGGTGAGCAGTTCCTTCCGCTGCGCATGCCGCTGTTCTTCACCATTTCGGGCGTTTTCGCGGCGAACGCCGCCCAACGGCCGTGGCGGGTCGTCGCCCGTGGCCGGATCGCCGGTTTCCTCTACCTGTACGCCGTCTGGCTGCTGATCCACACAGTGGTCCTCGCCGCCGCGCCGGACCTGCCCACCGACCGCGCCACCTCGGCCCTCGGCCTGCTGGAACAGCTCACCATCACGCCGTCCAACCTCTGGTACCTGTACGCCCTGGCGCTGTACTTCACGATCGCCAAGGCAACCCGACGAGCGCCCCGGGTGCTGGTCCTGGTCCCCGCCGCCGCGCTGTCCGCCGTCGCCGCCGCCGGCCTGCTCGACACCCCTGGCAACCGCGCCGGTCTCTACCAGAACCTGGTCTTCTTCCTCGCCGGCCTGTACCTGCGGCCGCAGATCCAGCGGTGGGCTGCCACCGCCAGCCGTCGCCGGCTGCTACTGACCTCGGGCGCCTACGTCCTGGCGCTCGCCGCGATGGCGGTGACCGGCGCCCAGCGGTGGTTCGGGGTGTGGCCGGCGGTCTCCGTACTGGCAGTGATCTTCGGCATAACCGCCGCTGCCCGGCTGGCCAGCTGGTCGGCACTCAGCGAACCGCTGGCTAGGCTCGGCCGCATCACCCTGCCGATCTACGTGATTCACATGCCGGTCCTGGCCCTGCTGCACCGGCTGTTGCTCGTACCGGTCTCCGGGTTGGGTGGGTCCGCTCAGGGCCTGATCGTGCTCGGTTATCCGATTCTGCTGAGCGGGCTGGTGATCGGTCTGAGCCTGGCCGTCCACCGCGGGCTGCTGGCGGTCCGTGCGGGCTGGCTGTTCGCGCTCCCCGGCGCGCGCCGAGTGGAGGCGGCCGGATGAGCGCCCTCGCCGAGGCCGTCGTCGACCTGGACGCGATCGTCAGCAACGTGCGGACGATCGCGTCGGTCACCGGCACCGGACTGATGGCGGTGGTGAAGGCCGACGGGTTCGGCCACGGCGCGGTGCAGGTGGCCCGGGCCGCGCTGCGCGCCGGTGCGGCCTGGCTGGGGGTGACCTCGACGGCCGAGGCCCTGACCCTGCGCGAGGCGGGTGTGACAGCGCCCACGTTGAGCTGGCTGCACGGCCGGGATGACGACTTCGGCGTGTTGATCAAGGGTGACGTCGACATCGGCGTGTCCACGACGACGCACCTGCACGCCGTCGCCGACGCGGCCCGCCTGCTGGGCGTACCGGCGATGGTGCAGCTCAAGGCGGATACCGGGCTGTCCCGCAACGGGGCCGCCGGGGACGACTGGTTCGAGCTTGTCGGTTGGGCCCGCAAGTACGAGCGGGAGGGCGGGGTCCGGGTGCGGGGGGTGTGGTCCCACCTCGCCGACGCCGACCTGCCGGGCGCACCGGCGCTCAGCCGGCAGCTGGCGATCTTCGAGGAGGCGCTGCGGACCGCTCGGTCGGCTGGCCTGGACCCCGCGCTCGTCCATCTCGCCAACTCGGCGGCTGCGCTCCGCGCACCACGGACCCGCTTCGACCTCTGCCGGATCGGGATCGCCCTCTACGGCGTGGATCCGTTCGGCGCGAGCGGCCCGGGCGGGTTCGGGCTGCACGCCGCGATGACGCTGCGAACGAGCGTGGTGAACGTCAAGCGGGTACCGGCCGGCACGGGCGTCTCCTACGGGCCGGAGCACGTGACCGGCGCACCGACAACGCTGGCGCTGCTGCCGCTCGGCTACGCCGACGGACTGCCCCGCGCCACCGGTGGTCGCGCCTCGGTGTGGCTCGCCGGTAGGCGGTGCCCGATCGTCGGGCGGATCGCCATGGACCAGTGCGTTGTCGACGCCGGGGATCTTCCCGTCGCGATCGGCGACCCGGTCGTGGTGTTCGGCCCCGGCGAGGGTGACGAGCGCCCACCGACCGTCGTCGAGTGGGCCCGCTGGGCCGACACCAACCCGCACGAGATCTTGACCGGCATCGGGAGCCGGGTGGCTCGCGAGCACCTCCACGGAAAGGCACGAAACTCATGACGACCCGACTGGCAGTGCTCTACGGCGGGCAGAGCGGCGAACACGAGGTGTCCTGCAGTTCGGCGGCAAGCATCCTCGCCCACCTGGACCGTGAGCGGTACCAGGTCACCGAGGTGCTGATCGACCGCGACGGCGGGTGGCACGTCGGCGGCCGACCGACGCCCCTGCCCGCGGCGTTGCGGGTCCTCCGCGCCCAGGACGTGGTGTTCCCGGCCCTGCACGGCCCCTACGGCGAGGACGGCACCGTGTCGTCGCTGCTGGAATGGCTCGGCGTGCCGTACGTCGGCAACGGCGTCTTCGCCAGCGCCGCCGGCATGGACAAGGGGGTCACCAAGCGACTCCTCGCGGCGGACGGCCTGCGGGTCAGCCCCGGAGTGACCCTCCGTCCCGGGGAGAATCTCTCCCCTGAGGACCAGCGTCGCCTGGAACTTCCGATCTTCGTGAAGCCGGCCCGGGCCGGGTCGAGCCTGGGCGTCGTCAAGGTCGACGACTGGGCGGGTGTTCCCGCCGCGCTGGAGCAGGCCCGCCAGGTCGACCCGAAGGTGCTCGTCGAGCAGGGGGCGCGGGGCCGCGAGATCGACGTGGCAGTCCTTCAGCACCCGGACGGCCGGGTGCAGGCCGGCCCGCCGCTGGAGATCCGGGTGACGGGTGCCGGCTTCTTCGACTACGACGCGAAGTACGACGGCGGGGCGACCTTCCAGATTCCCGCCCCGCTCGACGCGGCGACCACCGAGGTGCTCCAGGACCGCGCGATCCGCGCCTTCCGGGCCCTCGACTGCCGCGGGTTGCTGCGGGTCGACTTCTTCCTGCCCGGCGAGGGGTCATCGGAGCCCATCGTGAACGAGGTCAACACGTTCCCCGGTTTCACCGCCGCGTCACAGTTCCCGCAGATCTGGCAGCAGGCCGGCATCGGGTTCGCCGCGCTGGTCGACATCCTGATCGCCGGCGCGCTGGCAGACCGGAGCCCCGACCGGCACACCGGGTTGCCCCGTCAGGCGCGGGCCGTCGACCTGGTCTGAGCGACGATCGGCGTCCGGTCACCTGGCGGCGCACCGTCGGGCGGGCTGGGCGCCATCGGACCCGACGATGCCGACCGGGACGACACTCGCCGCGAGGCCGACCTGCGCGGCAGCGTCGGCAACCGTGCAGATGATCTGGTCGGTGGCATTCGCCGACAGTCCCCGCACGGGACCGGAGATCCGGACGCTGAGGCCGGACTGGTCGGCCGCGGGGGTCACGGTGACCGGGTCGAGCCCGGACGGCAGTTCACTGGTGAGGCCCTGGGCGCGTTCGTTGTCCTGCGGGCCGGCCGCGAGCAGGGCGAGGGCGGTCGCGGGCGAGAGGTCCGGCGCCATCGGGCGCAGAACCAACACGAGTTCCCCCTGACCGATCAGGTAGAGCCCGACGCCCTGGGACGGGCCGCTGACCGCGGAACGACCGGTGATCACGGCGCTGGGGCGTACCCCACAGCCGGTTGCCAGCAGTGTGCCGAGCAGCAGTACACCGACGAGCAGTGCGCGGGCCGTCCGCCGGCCGGTCACCTGGCACCCGCGGTGTCTGTCGTGTCGCGGGGCAGCCGGAGCGTGAAGACCGCACCGCCGTCGACCCCGTTGCCGGCGACGAGAGCCCCGCGTCGCTCGCCGTGGCGGTGCAACCGTGCGTTCTCCCAGGAGATGGCGAGGCCGAGGCCGCTGCCCTCGGAGCGGGTACGTGCGGTGTCGGCCTTGTAGAAGCGGTCGAAGACGTGCGACAGCACCTCCGGGTCCAACCCCGGCCCCTGGTCGGCGACCTCGATCGTCACCCAGTCCGGGTCGGCGCTCAGGCGCACGGACACCGGCCCGGCACCGTGCCGGAAGGCGTTGCCGACCAGGTTCGCGACGATGACGTCCAGTCGGCGGGGGTCGAGTCGGGCCACGACACCGGGCGGCAGATCGGTTCGCACCCGGTCCAGCCAGCCGCGGATCCGCAGGGTGGCGGTCACCGCGGCGGCCACGTCCACGTCGTCCAGGGCGAGCCGCGCGGTGCCGGAGTCGAACCTGCTGACCTCGATGAGGTCGTTGACCAGCTGGGTGAGGTTCTGCGTCTCCTGGCTGACCAGTCGGGCGGCCCGGCCGGCGTCCCCGGGCAGGTGGTCGGCCTCCTCGTCGAGCACGTCGGTGACGGCCGTCATCGCGGCCAGCGGCGTCCGGAGTTCGTGCGAAACGTCGGCCACGAAGCGGCGGGCGTCGGATTCCATCCGTCGCAGCTCACCGACCTGCCGCTCCAGCGTGCTCGCGGTGTCGTTGAAGGTCCGCGCCACGTCGGCCAACTCGTCGACGCCCCGGACCGTCAGCCGGGTGGTCAGGTCGCCCTCGCCGAGGCGGCGCGCCGCCCGGCCCAGGTCGCGGACGGGTCGCAGGACGCCACGGGCCGACAGCAGGGCCAGCACCACGGCGAGGACCAGGGACAGCCCGCCGGTCAGCCACGCCCTGGTGGCGAGCCGGTCGATGCTCTGCTGCTCGGCCACGAGGTTGCGCACCGAGTAGACCTCCAGCCCGGATGCTCGGGGCGTGCCGTCCGAACGGTCGAGCGTGAGTTGGGTGCCGATGAGCAACCAGGGTTGACCGTCCAGCGTGACACGCTGCCAGGCGATCCGACCGTCGCGGACCGCCTGCCGCAGCTCGGAGGTCAACGGGTTGGCGAACTCGGAGCTGCCCTGCGCCCGCATGTCCCGGTAGACGACCACCGCGAAGCCCTCCCTGTCACTCAGGCGCTGAGCCAACAGGTCGAGGTCGTCCTGCGTCGGCGGGAGCTGAGCGATCGGGTAGACCTTCGGAAGTTGACCGGTCAGCGACGACACCGCGGCGTCCTGCGCCTGCTGGAGGATGACGGTGCGGGCCTGGACGTAGCTGCCGCTGGCGACGACCGCCGTGGTGGTGACGCCGAGCAACGCGAACGCCAACAGCAGCCGGACCCGCAGGCCGGAGACCTGGGCGGCGAGCCCGCGCCACGTCGTCACAGCGGCCCGAACCGGTATCCGAAACCACGGACGGTCTGGATGAAGACCGGCGCCGACGAATCGGCCTCGATCTTGGCGCGTACCCGCTGGACGCACGCGTCCACGAGCCGCGAGTCGCCGAGGTACCCGTGCTCCCACACGGCCTCCAGCAACTGTTGGCGGCTGAGCACCTGACCGGGGGTGTCCGAGAGTTCGAGCAGCAGCCGCAGCTCCGTCGGGGCGAGGCTGACCGGCGTGCCGTCCTTGCTGACCACGAGCGCGGCCCGGTCGATCGTCAACGCACCGTGTCGTTCCGGACCGGTCCGGTCGCCGCCGCGCCGCGCGTCGCCGCCGGTCCGTCGCAGCACCGCGCGGATGCGCGCCTCGAGGACCCGGGCCTGTACGGGTTTGACCACGTAGTCGTCGGCGCCGGCCTCCAGGCCGGCCACCACGTCCATGTCGTCGTTGCGGGCGGTGAGCATGATGATCGGTAGGTCCCCGAGCTGCCGGATGCGGCGGCAGACCTCGAACCCGTCCATCCCGGGCAGCATGAGATCGAGGACCACGACGTCGGACGGGCTCGTGCGCAGCCGCTCCAACCCCTGCTCACCGGTCCCCACGGCATGCACCGTGTGGCCCTGTCGGGTGAGCGCCAACTGCAGTCCGTCGCGCACCGTCTGGTGGTCTTCGATCAACAGCACCTGGGACATGTCGTCAAGTATCCCATCATGAGATATTTCGGGTTTCTGTCGATGGCAGCGGCTCGGGGATCACCGCCGGAACCGGCACCGCGAACTCCGTCGAACGCACCAGGAACACCACAGCGCCCACCAGGAACATCGTCGACGCGGCCGACGCCACGATCGCGACCAGCACGCCGCGCTGCACCGACGCGGCCAGACCGGGCACGACCACCACGAGCGTCCCGAGCAGCACGACCAGCCCGACTGCCGTCTCGGCGAGCCTGCGCCACAGGCCGCCACCAGGCGCACCGCCGGCCGCGTCGCGGTCACCGCTCCAGGCCACCAACGCGGCCGCAGCCAGGCAGAACACCGTCACCCCCAGCAGTACGCCACCAAGCACGTCACTGAACCGGTGCCAGCCCGCGATCATCGTGGCGGCGGCTATCACCGAGACACCCGCCGCGCCCGGCACCGCCAGCCACCGTCGGGCCCACCCCGGCAGGACCAGCATGAACGCGAGCAGCAGGGCGGTCGCCGCCGCCACATGACCGCTGGGAAAGCTGTTGTGGGTGGTGGAACTCTCGATCTGCAGCTCCGGGCGGGGCAGCGCCGACTTCACCGCGCCAGCCACCAGCACCGCGCAGACGACAACGCCCACGCCGACGACCCCGGCGACCAGTCGCCGACGGAGCACACCCACCAGCAGCACCACGCCGAGCAGGACCGCGATCAGAGTCGGGTCGCCGAAGGTGGCCAGCACACTCTTGGCCGGATCCACCAGCACGGTCTGCTGTTCGTACCCACCGCCGCGCTCGGCGCGCGGCAGGAGCAATCCGTCCCACCACTGCCCGGCGGTCGTCCGGACGAAGACGGCACCGGTGAGGGCCAGGAAGAACAGACCGCACAGCGCCGCCGCGAGCAGTCGACGCCCCGGTGGCACCGCCGCGCGGGCGTGGGGCAACGGCCGTGCCGGACCGGGCGTCGACCGCCCGACGGAGTACGACGATCTGATGGACATGGCGACCATGCTCGCCCCGGCAGGTGCGTACCCCGTCCTCGAATTGTCTTGGTTCTGTCACAACCACCCCCACCGCTTCCGGACAGCGGATCGTCGGCGGTGGAGCCGGGGGCACCGGGACGGCGTAATGGCATTCACATGCTTACATGCAACTATGTTTTACCCAGCCGAGATCAGCCACCACTAGGGTCAGGACGCCGATCGATGTCTCGGTCGGCGGCGCGAAAATCCATCCGGAGTGAGTTGGGGAACCGGAAGGTGTCGGCACATGCAGGAAACTCCAGTCGCGAGCCTGGTCATCGGCATCGCATCCTCGCCGGCCGAGCGGCGACATCTGGCCCGGCTGCTCGGCGGCAGCGCCGCCTTCCTGATCGTCTCGACAGTCGACCAGGCACGAGAGTTCCTCGGGGTGGTCGAGGCGTCTCCCGCCCCGACTCCCCCGACCAGGGCGGTGCTCGCCGAGGTGGCGCCAAGCCCACAGCCACCGCCACCGGACCTGGCCGTCGACTCCGACCGCCGGGTGCTGCGCTGGCGCGACCAGGAGATCGACCTGACCCGGTTGGAGCACGACATGCTGCTCTGCCTCGTGCACGCGCCAGGTCAGGTCTGGACCTACGAGCGCCTGCACCTGGAGGTCTGGGGCAACCGGCACCTCGGCCGGGGCTCCGACATGCACTCGGTGGTCCGCCGGGTACGCGGCAAGCTCGCCCGGCTCAACGCCACCGCGACGATCCACTCGGTGCGCGGCGTCGGCTTCCGGCTCGCCCCCGTCTGACCCCGGACGCGGTCCGGCCCGCCCGGTCTTCAGACCAGGCGGGCCGGACCTTGTCGGCTAGTGCTCAGGCGTCAGCACCTGATGGGCGCCAACCCGAAGTTCTCCACGGTCGGAGTGGTGGTGTCGATCCTGGTCTGACGGGTCTGCGGCTTCCAGCCGTCCTTGGCCACGATCATCGTGAGCGGGTTGTTGCGCCGGTCCACCCAGTAGGCGTACTTGCCCTCGGCGTCGGTGGCGAAGGTGTACGACGCCGCCCACGAGTCGACCTGCACGACCGCGCCGGTGAGCGGCGATGTCGCACCCTGGCAACTGGTGCCGGTGACCGTACCCATGAGCTTGCCCCAGGTCTTCGGGGGGTTAACGATCATGGTTACCGCGACCGGTGCCACCGAGTACGGGGTGTTCTCGGAGATCGCCACCGCGCCGGAGTAGGTGCCCGGCTGATCCACGTTCGCCGTCAGACCGACGGTGACAGTGACCTTCGCACCAGGTGCGAGGGTGACCGCCGTCTTGTCGATCGTCATCCAGCTGACGTCAGCAGCCGACTCGGAGCATCCCTCGAAGCCCGGGAGCACCTCGCTGTCCGGAGCCGCGTTGAAGCTGCCGGACGAGCCGCCGATCTTGTAGAAGCCGCACGCCGCGCCACCGCGGTACCGCGCGGTGTTGGCGTTCGGCAGGTTGGACCACGAACCGGTAGCCGGGTCGTAGGCGAAGCCGGCGTTGCTGATGGCCCCACCCTGCGAACCACCGACGACGAGGAGCTTGCCGCTGGCGACGGCGTACGAGCTGGCCCAGTTGTCGGCCGGCGCGTCGGCGACGGCGGTCCACGTGTTGGCGCCCGGGTCGAACGCGTAGCTGGACTTCTGCGCGGCGGAACCGTCGTTGCCGCCGGTGCAGTAGAGGACGCCGTCGATCCCGCCGCAGGAGGCGAAGGCCACCGACTTCGGGTAGTTGGCCATCGTCTCCCACGTGTCACCGGTGGGGTCGTACCTGACGACGCTGTTCGACATCGGCAGGCAGGCCGCCGTCGTGCAACCGCCGACCGCGTACAGCTTGCCGTCGACGACCGCCTGACCGGCCGCCGCCCGCGGCGCCGGGTTGTCGGCCAGCTCGGTCCAGGTGTTGGCTCCCGGGTCGTACGACCAGGTGGCGGAGTCCGGGCCGGCGTCGCCCCAGCCACCGGACACAATGATCTTGCCATTCACGACGCCCGCGGTCAGGGCGTTGCGCGCGCCGGGAAGGTCGGCGATCGCCGTCCAGGTCTGCGCGGCCGGGTCGTAGGCGTAGTTCTTGGTGGTGGAGGCCTCACCGTCGCCGCCACCGAGCGAGTACACCTTGCCGTCCAGGTTCACCACCCGGTTGTCCATGATCGTGCCCGGGTAGTTGGCGATGTCGGTCCACGGCGCGGCCTGTGGGCCGACCGCCGCGGCGGCAGCCTTCGCCTCCTTGCCGGAGGCCTTGGCGGCGAACGACGTCGGTACGGTGAGCCGCTGCTCCGGTGCGCCGCTGGACCCGAGCACCTGCTGCCGGGTGACAGTGGAGCCGTCCGCTCGCAGGAGTTCGAACCCGTTGTCCCGCTCACCGAACTTGACCTCGACCGGCGCGCCACCGGTGTTCGTCACAGTGAACGTCTTGCTGGTCTTGCCGTTGGGCATCTGGAGCGTCGCGCTCAGCTGCGTCGGGGTCACCGACAGCCGGCCGGCCGCGAGCTGGAAGTTCGCCGTGGTCGCCCAATCGGCCTCGACGTCGACAGCCTTGGTCTGGCTGACGTAGTTGCCGGCGGTCGCCGTGAACTGGTGCTCGCCGGTCAGCGACGAGTAGATCCAGTAGAAGCCGTCGGCCAGCCCCGGGTCGTCCGGGGTCGCCACGGTGACGGCCTTCTCGGCGGGCCGGTCCTTGCTGGTGACGGTCGCACCGTTGATGTAGCTGTCGTCGTTCTTGTCACGGACGTTGCCGACGACCAGACCACCGTCGACCGGCACGCAGGTGACCTGGCTGCCGATCAGGACGTTGTCGACCTCCCACCACCACTCGTACGAGGCGTCGTAGTAGTGGAACCGCACCTGCACCTGCGCCTTGCCGGCCGCCTGCGGGATCGGGATCTCGGTCAGCTTCGGTCCCCGGACGTCGGTCTCCTGGCGGAGCACGTTCGTCCAGGTGGCGCCACCGTCGATGCTGAGGTCCACGTCCGCGGTGTCGTCGTTGAGCTGGTTGAAGTCCTGGTTGAAGCGGATGACCGGAGCCGTGACGCTGGTCAGGTCGACCACCGGGCTGACCAGGGAGGTGTCCTGGCTGGTGCCCGCCCCGTAGGCATCGCTGTCGATCATCGCGAAGTTGCCGGTGCCGCCGGTCAGGTTGCCCCGGTCGCCGTCGTCGGTGAACTTCCAGACCTGACCGCTGCCCGCGTTGTCCACGACGGTCCAGCCGGCCGGCGTGGTCGTGGCGTCGAAGGTCTCGTACTCACCGTCGGAGCCGGTCGTGTATCCGGGTGCGGTGGTGCAGACGCTGGTGTCCACCGGCACGGCGACGTTCGCGGTGACGTTGCCGGACCCGACAACGACCTGCTTGGTCACGGTCTGGTAGCCCGGGTACTGCGACTCGTACGTCAGGGTGTACGTCTGCCCGGCCGGCAGCTTGATGCTGTAGCGGCCGTTCGACGGGGTGGTGTAGTCGTAGACACCTGACACGCCCGCCACTGTCACCTTCGCGTACAACGGCCAGCCGTGACCGGAGCCGTCGGTGACCGATCCGGTGACGTTGACACTCGGCACCGCCGTCAGGGCCACGTTGAGCGTCGTGGTGGCGCCCTTGGCGACAGTCGCCGCCTTGGTGGTGCTGCCGTAGCCGAACGCCGCGACGGCGACCTGATAGTCGCCGGTGGGGAGTTGGGTCGAGAACTTGCCGTCGGCGCCGGTGGTCAGCTCACGCTCGGACGGGCCGGTGAGCGTCACCGTAGCGCCGGCGATCGGGGCGCCGGAGGTCGCGTCGGTGACCGTGCCGGCCAGCGTGCCGATGTCGCCGGTCGGGGCGGCGTTGAGCAGTGCGAGGGCGTCCAGTCGGCCTTCGCCGTAGACGTTGTTGTCGGCGGTGGTGCCGCCACACTGGCCGTCGGCCTTGTCGATCGCGGAGCCGTTGAGCAGCGCGCGGGTCGCGTCGACGTCACCGATCAGCGTCGGTGCCGCCGAGTACAGCAGCGCGATCGCGCCCGCGAGGTGCGGTGCGGCCATCGAGGTGCCGCTGATGCTGCCGTAGGCGTTGCCCGGGATGCTCGACCGGACGTTCACACCCGGCGCGGAGATGTTGGGCTTGATCTCGCCGTTCTGACCGGCGCCGCGGGAGGAGAAGCCGGCCACGTTGTTGTTGACGTCGTACGCGCCGGTGGAGTAGTTGCTGACGAGGCTGCCCGGCGAGCCGCTGGTCTGGCAGGCCGGACCGCTGTTGCCATTGGACCAGGTGCCGAAGATCCCGGACGCGGTCCAGGCGTCGGTCACGTCCTCCATGAACGGCTCGTTGGACGGGTCCCGGGTGCCCCACGAGTTGTTGATGATGTTCGGTCGCTTGCTCGCGTCCGCGTTCTGGCCGTTGAGGTCCAGCGGCTCGAGCATCCACTGACCGGATTCGATCAGAGCGGCGTCGGTGGGGCAACACCCGTTCGCCGCGATCCACTTGACCCCGGGGGCGACACCGATCTGGTTCGCGCCGTCGGAGCCGGCCATCGTGCCCATCGTGTGCGTACCGTGGCCGTCGCCGTCGCAGGGGGCTGTCGCGCAGGGCCCGGTGGCGTTTGCGGCGTTGAACCAGTTGTAGTTGTGGTCGAACGTCCCGTCGCCGTTGTTACCGCGGTAGGAGTTCACGAGGGCCGGGTGGTTGAACTGCACCCCGGTGTCGATGTTCGCGATGGTGACGCCCTCGCCCTTGACACCGTACTGGGACCAGACGTCGTCGGCGTTGATGTTGGCGACGCCCCACTCGAGGGCGTTGACGGTCTTCTCGTCGGTGCCCTTGGTCGTCTCCGGCACCTTGTACGCGACCGGCGGGTAGAGGCCTTCGACCTCCGAGTGCCCGGCGAACTTCTGGGCCATCGCCAGCGAACCGCTGTTCACCTTGATGGCGTTGGTGGCCCAGAAGGTCTGGTATCTGGTGCCCGAGCTGTCGAGGTCGGCCCGGATCTTGCCCTGGCTCGCGGCGGCGGTCTGGCGCAGCGCGTCCGCCACCGCCGTGCCACGCTTCGACCAGTCCTTGATGGCGCTCGCCTTGCTCAGGTCCGCCCGGTCCTTGAACCGGATCCAGAAGTCCCCTTCACTCTTGGCCTGGAGCTGCTTGGTGAGCTCCGGTCGGATCTTGTCCCCGCTCGGGGCGCCCGCCCCCATCGCACCGCCGGGCGCGGCCTGCGCGCCCGTACTGATGGTGGCCAAGCATGTCGCGGCGAGGATCGTCGCCGCGCCGGCGCTCACCAGTGATCTGGCTGTGCGCCGCCATTGTGGACGTCTGAACATCGGTGCTGCCTCCCTCAGAACGACCCAGGGTGTAAATGGGCCATGGTGGACCTCCCCATGCACCGCGCGGGTCACGCCGGTTGCCCGACTGGACACTATGATCGAGAAGAACGGACGATCAAGAACTTGCCGTGAGCAACTTGTCGCTAAGAGTCGCCCCGGCTGGCGGCGCGCTTGCCAATCATTGTCAGGACCGTGACGAGAGTTGGGCAGGGATGCCCATCGATCCCGGGTGGTGCGGTGGCCGAGGACGAGGCAACGGTGGACAGGGGTGATCCGGCCGACGAGCCGTTCCCACTGCTGATCGCGGTGACCCCGTCGCCGGCCGAACGGATCCGGCTCGCGGAGCTTCTCGACGGCATCGCACCGCTGCTGCTGGTGGCCGACCTCGACGAGCTGCGCCGCCTGATCGCCGCCCCGCAGCAGGTCGCCGCCCCCGCCGAACCGGCACCGGTCGCCGCCCTGGTGATCGACTCGGCCCGCTCCAGCGCCCGCTGCGGTGAACGCGAGATCGACCTCACCCGCCTGGAACACGACCTGCTGACCTGTCTGGTCACCGAGCCCGCCCGGGTCTGGAGCTACGCCGAGCTGCACCGGTCGGTCTGGGGTGACGAGGGGCGCGAACGCAAGGCCGACGTGCAGTCGCTGGTGAAGCGACTGCGCCGCAAGCTGCACGACCTGGGCACCGGGGCCACCATCGATGTCGTCCGCGGGGTGGGGCTGCGTCTGACCGATCACCAGCAGGCGCGGGTCGAGCGGGCCTGACAGCGACGTCGCCTGAACTGATCACGTCCGGGGTAGGACCGGAAGATCAGCACCAACATAGGCCCGTCGGCAGCGCTGTCGCGTACGTCAACGACCCGGACGGGACGAAGCTGGATTTCATCGCACCGAAGGGTGGCTACGCCCGCAGCGAGTGAGCGCGGTCGGCTGGGGCAAGGCTGAACCCCGGCCTGCCCCGCGTGCCGGGGGCGGGCCGACGCCCCCGTTCTCGCGTTTCACGGTAACGGCATGGCGTGAACCGGCCGCCACGTAACGTGAGATGGAGCCGGTTGTCGGCTGACGCCGGACGTGCGGCGCCGCCCCTCGGGCACCTGCCGGGTCGGACAGCTCGGCACCGTCGCGGCCTACTCAGCCGCAGGAGGTGTGGACGATGCCCATGCTGTCGGTCTTCGATCCCCGGCATACTGTCGCGCCCCCGGGCTACAGTCGCTGGCTCATCCCGACCGCCGCACTGGCCGTGCACGTGTGCATCGGCCAGGTCTACGCGACGAGTGTCTACAAGAACTCCCTCATCACACACTTCGACACCAGCCAGACGGCAATCGGTGCCATCTTCAGTATCGCCATCGTCATGCTTGGTTCGTCCGCGGCGGTGGGTGGCCGTTGGGTGGAGCGGAACGGACCGCGCCGCGCGATGTTCGTCTCCGCCTGTTTCTGGGCCGTCGGGTTCCTGGTCGGCGCGCTCGGCATCGCCACCCAACAACTCTGGCTCCTCTACCTCGGATACGGCGTGATCGGCGGCATCGGGCTCGGCATCGGTTACATCTCCCCCGTCTCCACCCTGATCAAGTGGTTCCCGGACCGCCCCGGCCTCGCCACCGGGCTGGCCATCATGGGATTCGGCGGCGGCGCCCTGGTCGCCGGCCCACTCGCGCGCCAACTGCTCTCCCTCTACGACTCCGGCTACAACCCCGACAACCCGGCCGCCGTGGCGTCGGGACATGCCCTCGTGGCGCTCTTCGTCACGTTCGGCATCGGCTACTTCGTGATCATGATGTTCGGCCCGTTCAACATCAGGGTTCCGGCACCGGACTGGCGGCCCGCCGGATTCGACCCCGCGAGAGTCGCCGCCCGGCCTCTGGTGACGACGGCGAGCGTGTCCGCGTCGAACGCCGTGCGTACCCGGTCGTTCTGATTGCTGTGGATCGTGCTGTTCTGCAACGTCACAGCGGGCATCGGCATCCTGGAGCAGGCAAGCCCGATGATCCAGGACTTCTTCCGGGACAACGGGACCACCACCACGGTCTCGGTGTCGGCGGCGGCCGGGTTCGTAGGAGTGCTGTCGCTGTTCAACATGGCGGGGCGGTTCGTCTGGTCCACAACGTCCGACCTCATCGGCCGCAAGCCCATCTACCTGGTCTACCTCGGCGTCGGCATGGTGCTGTACCTGCTGCTCGCCGTGGCCGGCCACTCCGCGACGGCGGTCTTCGTGCTGATCGCCGCCGCGATCATCTCCTTCTACGGAGGTGGCTTCGCCACCATGCCCGCGTACCTGCGTGACCTGTTCGGCACCTTCCAGGTCGGGGCCATCCACGGCCGGATCCTGACCGCCTGGTCGGCCGCGGGTGTCGCCGGTCCGCTGATCATCAACGGGATCCTCGACACCCAGGGCAAGCCGGGCACGCTCACCGCGGCGGCGTACCGGCCCGCGCTGTTCACGATGGTCGGCATCCTCGCCATCGGGTTCGTCGCGAACCTGCTGGTGCGTTCCGTCCCCGAACGGTTTCACGAAACGAACCGCGGGCCGACGTCGCCCGTCGCGAAGGCCACTGTCACCGACCCGGTTGCTCTCCGACGGGACAGCCAACCGCCCGCGCCGCCGCGCGTCGGCAGCCAGACCGGGCGGCTCTGGTTGTCGTGGCTGCTTGTCGCGGTGCTACTCGGATACGGAATCGTCCAGACCGCCATCACCGCCGCGAAGCTCTTCACCGGCTAGGCGGCGCCTTTCGTCTGGCGGTCGACCGCGCGTCGAGCCGCTCCCGTTGTGGCACGACCGTGTACTTCGGATCGCGTGCCGACACCCTCCCCGCCTCGAAGACGCCGAAACGGGTGGCGAGCGACGATGCCACGAGGGCGGCGCCGGAGATCGCCGACAGGACCCGGCTCCGTCTGCTGACGAGCGCGGTGACGGTGCCCACGGTGACGAGGGCGCGTCCCGCAGTGACGAGCCGGCCGCTGCGTCCGTGCGTGTAGGGCTCGCTGGTGAGGCCCTGCCGCTCCAGCCGGTGACCTCCACCCAACTCGATGGCAGCGGCGGCCAGGGCGAGTCGTCGCAGGGGGGCGGTCTCCGCGGCCGGTGCCGCGATCAGTCCGACCCCGGACGCGGCGGCGAGTGCGCTGCCGGCGAAGACGAAGGGCAGCGACGGGTAGGCGTCGTGCCAGGACGGCACTGCCGTGTCGGCGAGCAGCACCCCGGTGTACGTCGCCAGCGCTGGCGCGGTGACCGCGGCGGCCAGCCCGGCGACGTTGCCGAGGGGAGGTGCGATCCGACAGGCGAGGCCGAGCAGGCCGTGCTGCGGGAGCAGCGGCGCGAGCTCGGCGACCGCTGCCACCCCGGCCAGCGGGCCGAACGCGGCGAGGATCCAGGTGCCGACCGACATCGGCGAGGTCACCTTGGCCACCCGGAGCATGTGATGGAAGCGGGCCGGCCGACCAAGGTCGTGGACCAGCAGGAATGTGCTTGCGGCGACTCCACCGAGGGCCGCCCAACGGCCCACCGCTCGCAGCCCGGGTCGTCCGGTCAGTTGGGCTCCCGCGCCGATCAGCGCACTTCCGGCGGCGAGTCCTCCGGTGAACAGGTAGCCGGCGATGTCGTACTTCCACACCGGCGGTTTCAGCACCGGCCGGCCGTAGTAGGAGGCGAATTCGGCAGGCGGCACGGTGAGCTGCTCACCGCCGCGGGTCATCGCCGCCTGCCCAGGAACGCGACCGCCGTGGCGACCACCATCGTCATCGCCGCCAGGCCGGCACGTTTCCACATGGCCGGCAGGTCGCGGGTGGTCACCACCGGATCCGGCGGCAGCCCGTACACCTCCGGCTCGTCCAACAGCAGGAAGAACGCCCCGTCACCACCCACCC